>DAOVJZ010000030.1 GCA_030632035.1 Granulosicoccaceae bacterium
ATCTTGCGATTCCCACAGTCTTCTGACTTCGCGATTTCGACCTTCATGCAAAACGACGTTGTACCAATGATTCGCACCTCTCCCACCGCCGTCTTTTATAGAATCAAACCTGGCCATGCCATCATCGAGCATTACGCCCTTGGTTAAATTTCTGAGCATCTCTGGTGTAACTTCACCTAATACACGTACAGCGTATTCGCGTTCTACTTCATTAGAAGGATGGGTTAGTTGATTGGCCAGTTCACCATCATTGGTAAAAAGCAACAATCCGGTGGTATTGATATCAAGCCGTCCAATATTAAGCCAGCGTCCCTGTTTTAATTTGGGTAAATATTGAAAAACAGTTTTACGGCCTTCAGGATCAGATCGGGAACAAACCTGGCCTTCTGGTTTGTGGTAAATCAGTACGCGTTGTTTTTCCGGTGTTTTTTCAGAAAGTTTGAGCGGGGGTTTATTATCAATCTGGATTTTAGCATCGAGTGTAATCCGATCACCCAGTGTAGCAAGCTTGCCATTGATCTTGATACGCTCATCCTTAATCCATCGTTCGATTTCACGGCGTGAACCATAACCGGCATTGGCAAGCACTTTTTGGAGTTTTTCACTCATGGGGAAATTCGCTCTCTTCGCTCGTGCTATGCGCTCGATCGAGATGATAGATGATTATTTACCAGTAAACGGCACGACTTCGGCGGTGTGAAGAAGTTCTTCGTCTTCCTCTTCTTCGCTTTCTACTTCTTCGCTTTCTACTTCTTCATTCATATTATATTCTTCGCCATCTTCTTCATCGTCGTAATCTTCATCATAATCGTCATCTTCTTCGCCATGAAGATCGGTATCTTCGTCAAGCTCGTCTTCAATTTCCGGATTTTCCTTGTTGGCTTTTTCATTCTCATCAATTTCAAGTTCAAACTGATTACCAATTTTATCCAGATCCATCAGATCAGACAGCTTGGGTAATTCATCCAGTGATTTAAGATTGAAGTAATCAAGGAATTGTTTGGTTGTTCCGTACATAGCAGGCTTGCCCGGCACATCACGATGGCCTAAACAACGAATCCATTCGCGCTCAAGTAATGTCTTTACAATATTGGAACTCACGCTGACACCGCGCACTTCTTCAATCTCACCACGGGTAATCGGTTGACGATAGGCAATCAATGCCAGTGTTTCCATGGAGGCACGTGAGTAACGTGATGGTCTTTCATCCCACAGACGATGTACCCACTCTGTGTTTTCTTTTTTAACCTGAAAACGGTAACCACTGGCTACTTGCTTCAATTCAATACCACGATCTGCACAATCTTTTTCAAGCGCCTGCAGTGCTTCTTTTACTTTCTGGCGACTGGGTTTTTCATCTTCCGGGAACATGGAGATAATGCGATCAACAGTTAACGCCTGCCCAACAGCCAGCAAAGCACCTTCAATAATATTTTTTAATTGTTCTTCTTTCATTTTATCTCTCCCCGTCTACGCAGGTTCTTCTTCTGGTTCCTGTTCTTGTTCAGTCGCTGTTGCTGGACGCACATGAATGTCTGCATAGGGTTCGGCCTGTACCAATTCCAGTAATGATTCTTTTACCAACTCAAGAATGGCGAGGAATGACACTACAAGACCCAGCTTGCCTTCTTTCACATCAAACAAGTCTTTGAAGTCAACAAACTTGCCCATCTGCATACTACCCAGAATATCTGACATGCGTTCGCGCACAGACAACGGCTCCATCTGGATTTGATGATGAGTAAACATTTCTGCACGTTGCATCACTTCCTGAAACGCCAGGATCAATTCCTTGACATCAACATCCGGTGGCAATTTGGTTAATTTTTTATCTTCAATATCAGCCTGGGTGGATAAAATATCCCGTCCCATTCTGGGTAAGTCATCCAGATCAGTCGCCGCTTTCTTGAAGCGTTCATATTCCTGCAGGCGTCGGATTAATTCTGCACGCGGATCATCTTCGTTTTCTGCATCTTCTTCTACACGCGGCAATAACATACGCGATTTTATTTCTGCGAGCATAGCGGCCATCACCAGATACTCTGCTGCCAGTTCAAAACGTATGTCTTTCATCAAATCGATATACTGCATGTATTGCGCAGTAATATTGGCGATTGGGATATCCAGAATATCCAGATTCTGGCGTTTGATGAGATAAAGTAAAAGATCGAGCGGACCTTCGAATGCATCCAGAAAGACTTCCAATGCATCAGGTGGAATATAAAGATCCTGTGGTATTTCAGTAATAGCCGTTCCTTGTACAACAGCAAATGGCATTTCTACTTGCTCAGGCCTCGAATCCTGTTCGGATTCTACTTGAGGGTTTTCCCCTTCTTCTATCTCTGCTACAACCTGCTTTTCAGTTTCTGTCATTGATAATTCAGCCCCATCACCTGACGCACCTCTTCAAGGGTTTCGCGTGCTACGGTTCTTGCGTTCTCGTTTCCTTCCGCAATGATACTACGAACCAGCTGTGGATCTTCAATAAATTCCACCGCCCTTTCCTGGATCGGTGCCAGCTCAGCCAAAACTGCCTCAATAATAGGACCCTTGCAGTCCAGACAGCCAATTCCAGCACTTTTACAGCCTTCCTGCACCCATTTTTGGGTACCTTTGCTGGAGTAAATCTGGTGAAACTCCCAAACCGGACATTTGGCCGGATCGCCAGGGTCGGTGCGTCTTGCTCGGGCAGGATCGGTCGGCATGGTGCGTAATTTCTTGTTCACCGAATCCTCATCTTCACGCAGGGAAATGGTGTTGTTATAGGATTTGGACATTTTTTGACCATCCAGACCGGGCATTTTCGAGGCCGGGGTCAACAAAGACTGGGGCTCGGGCAGGATCACCTTACCACCGCCTTCCAGATAACCGAATAAACGCTCTCTGTCTCCGCGGGTAATATTCTGCTGGATATCGAGTAACGCACGCGCTGTCTCCAGCGCCTCATCATCACCCTGCTCCTGATAACGCTTACGCAGGTCACGATAAAGTTTGGCATTTTTCTTGCCCATTTTTTTAGCTGCCGCTTCGGCTCTTTCTTTGAAATCAGGCTCACGACCATAAAGATGGTTAAAACGACGTGCGACTTCACGCGTCAATTCAACATGTGCGACCTGATCCTCACCCACCGGCACCATACCGGCTTTATATGTAAGAATGTCTGCACTTTGTAACAATGGGTAACCTAGAAAACCGTATGTTGAGAGATCTTTCTCTTTCAGTTTTTCCTGCTGATCCTTGAAACTGGGCACGCGTTCGAGCCAACCCAGTGGGGTAATCATCGATAGCAACACATGCAGTTCCGCATGTTCCGGTACCTGAGACTGAATAAACAACTTGGCAGCACCGGGATTAATGCCCACGGCCAGCCAATCAATCACCATATCCCAGACACTGCCTTGAATAATGGAAGGATCATCATAATGCGTGGTCAATGCATGCCAGTCGGCGACGAAGAAAAAGCATTCGTATTCGTGCTGCAGTTTTTCCCAGTTTTTGAGTACACCGTGGTAATGCCCCAAATGTAACTGGCCGGTAGGCCGCATGCCGGACAAAACCCGTTGGTGTTGTAATGGTACCAAACTCAAATTATCCCCCTAAAGCCTGAAAAGTGAATACAGCATTGTTTCAAAAAATGTGACGGCTGGACCCAATGTATATCCCAGTATGTTAATCCCGAACCCCTGAGAAAGAATGATTATACCCAGTAAAATCATGATCCCATAAGGTTCAATACGACTAAACTTCCACGCCAATGGACCGGGTAAAAGACCTGTCATGACACGCCCCCCATCAAGTGGCGGTAAAGGTAACAGATTCAGGGTCATCAGGATCAGATTAAAAAAAATGCCCAGCTTACCCATCAACATCAATGGATGAGCAATACTGCCGAGGCTAGCCCCCATAACCAAGGCCAGTTTGGCAACCAACGCCCAAAATATCGCCATTAATAAATTAGAAGCCGGTCCTGCTATCGCGACAATCGCCATGTCCCGTTTGGGGGATCTCAGGTTTTGCGGCGTTACCGGCACCGGCTTTGCCCAACCAAATATAAAACCACCAACCATGAGCAACAGAATAGGCACTATAACCGTACCTATCGGATCAATATGCTTAATAGGGTTTATAGTCAGACGCCCCAGCATCTTCGCCGTGGGATCACCCAAACGCCAGGCCACAAAACCATGCGCAACTTCGTGAAGGGTAATGGCAAATAGAATCGGCAGAGCGGCAATCGCCAGCGTCTGCACCAAATTTAGTCCGTGCATCAGGGAATTATAACCGTTTATTCAAGTAGCGAGAAACGAAGATTTGCGAAGTTAAAGTAGTTTCTTAAGAGTGGGTTTTGGCTAACTTTTATCTACAAGCCAACCGCTTTAACACTGCCCTTACCCACTCTGGTTACGAAGGGTGTATCGTCTTCCAGATGTACAACAGTGGTAGGTTCGAGATCACAATAACCACCATCAATAATCAAGTCTACGGCGTGTTCGAGCTGGTCGCGTATGTCATAGGGATCAATGATGGGGTATTCATCACCGGGTAATAATAGTGTGGAACTCATGATGGGTTCACCCAGCGCACCTAGCAGGGCTTGTGCAATGTTGTTATCGGGTACACGCAAGCCGATGGTTTTGCGTTTTGGGTGTAGTAACCGGCGCGGGACTTCACGTGTGGCATTGAGAATAAAAGTATAGGGACCCGGTGTGTTGGCTTTAATAAGGCGATAGGCACTGTTGTCTACTTGTGCATAGGTGGCAATCTCACCCAAATCACGGCACACGAGGGTAAATTTATGTTTGTCTGATACGCGACGAATATCACGAATACGTTCCATGGCTTTTTTATCACCAATATGGCAACCGAGTGCATAACAGGAATCAGTCGGATAAATAATTACCCCGCCCTTGTTTAAAACATCAACGACCTGATTAATTAATCGCGCTTGCGGGTTATCGGCATGAATTTGAAAAAATTGGGACATAATTTAAGGGCAATGTTTAATGTTTAGTGTTTAGTTGTAAGAACTGAATAACCCGGTTATCTGATATGTTGTGCTTCTTGTTCATCATCCCACAATTCCCAGATTGGTTTGCACCCATCGGGTAATGCAGGGATCCGACCCAGTTTAATCCAGGGATGAATCGGTCCGTGATAATCAGAACCAGCCGAGGAATATAAATCATGTAAGCGCGCAAAATTGGCCATGGTGTAATACTCATCACGACTGTGACTGCCAGACACCACTTCAATACCAACACCACCACATTCAATAAAATCGCCCAGCAGTTTGCGCATCTTGGTTGCGGTTAAACGATAACGTGCTGGATGTGCAATGACCGCTTGCCCGCCTGCCTGCGTGATCCAGCCAATGGCATTTTCCAGTGATGCCCAGTCACCGGAGACATAACCGGGTTTACCTGAAACCAGATAGCGTTTAAAAACATCACGTACATTTTTACAATAACCTTTTTCTACCAGAAAGCGCGCATAGTGGGTTCGGGAAATCACATCGCCATTAGCGTATTGCAATGCACCTTCGTAAGCATCATGAATATCATGCTTTGCCAGTCGGCGACTAATCTCGTGCGCACGCCAGTTCCGGAATTCGAGCACACTGGCCAGACCGGACTGTAGCTCAGTGTTATTGATATCCAGATTCAGTCCCACGATATGAAGGGTGCGCGCATTCCAGGTAACAGAAATTTCCACACCCGGAATCAAGGTTAGCGCGGTATTACTGGCTGCTTTTTGAGCTTCCTGAATCCCTTGGGTGGTATCGTGGTCGGTCAAGGCCAGCACATCGACGCTGGATTTGGCTGCGAGCGAGACCAGTTCTGTGGGCGTCAATGTCCCGTCAGAGGCGGTAGAATGGGAATGCAGATCGTAGTGTAATGCCATGTCTTGCAACTATTTTTTGGATATGGACTCAAAGGCTATTATACCCGTTATTGAGGGGATAAATCCTCAACCAGCGCTATTTCCCGTGGTAGAATGACTTTTTTTCCGAGGCTATAGCCAGACAGGACTGTGACAAATTATGAAGTTTTTATTCGATTTTTTTCCAGTATTACTCTTTTTTATTACGTTTAAATCTCATAGTGATGAAGTAGAAGGCATGGTCACTGCAACTGGCGTGTTGATTATGGCGTCACTGTTTCAGGTCAGTTACAACTGGTTGAAACATAAAAAAGTGGAAAAAATGCACGTGATAACGCTCGTGCTTGTTGTCGTTTTTGGTGGTGCAACAATGTATTTCCGTGAACCCGCTTACCTTATCTGGAAAGTCACCATTGCCAACTGGTTATTTGCAGCTGTATTTTTTGGTAGTCACTTCATTGGAAAAACCCCTATCATCAAGCGCATGATGAATCATGCTATACAACTGCCTGAAAAGGTATGGACACACCTGAGCGCTTCGTGGATTAGTTTCTTTTTCCTGCTTGGGTTGCTTAATATTTATATTGGTCATAATTATGACTTTGATACCTGGGTTGATTTTAAATTCTACGGCTTGATGGGACTGACACTGGCTTTTACTGTTTTACAGGCTGTGTATTTATCCCGCTATATACAAACCGAAGAAGAACAACCCGCTGATTCGAACAAGGAATAAATCATGCTCTACGCCTTCATAAGTCAGGACGTTGATAACAGTCTTGAAAAGAGACTATCCGTCAGAGATAAACATATTGAGCGTTTACAGGAATTGAAAAAACAGGGGCGTTTGCTTATTGCCGGCCCCCACCCGGCTATTGATAGCAATGATCCGGGAACTGCTGGCTTTACCGGCAGTCTGATAGTTGCCGAATTCCCTTCACAAAACGAAGCACAAACCTGGGCTGACGCTGATCCTTATGTCTCAGCCGGTGTGTACAAAAAAATAACCGTTAAACCATTTAAGAAGGTACTACCATGATGATGGATAGCACAGAACGTATCACAATGATAAAGGATCGACTGAACCAGTCACTGAATCCGGTCAGTATTGATATCATTGATGACAGCCATAAACATGCGGGGCATGCTTCAGCTAAAGGTGGTGGTCATTTTACTGTGACTGTTATTGCAGACGGGTTTGCAGGTAAAAGCCTGATTCAACGTCACCGTATGGTTTACGATGCTATTGGTGACGGGATGAAGAGTGAAATTCATGCATTAAGCATTAAAGCAAAAACACCAGATGAAATTTAAACTATTCCGGGAAAGGGGAAAATAATGTTACTTAAGAAAATTGCACTGGTCAGTGCGTTGGTATTGCTCATTAGTGGTTGTGAGCAGTTTGACCAATTTAAAGAAAAGTTAATGGGTAAATCTGGTTCGGCTGAAACAACAGCTCCAGAAGCGCCAGTTGAAGCTGTTGCTACTGTCAATGGACAACCTATCTCTGTTGAGATGTTTAATAGCTATGCCCGTGCCCGTATACAGCAACAGAAAGGCATTGATATTGATCAACACCGTGGAGCAATCATCAACGAGTTGATTAACCGCCAACTTCTGGTGCAAGAAGCTGTTAAAAGTGGTCTGGATAAAAAACCACAGGTCAAGGCAGAAATACAAAGCCAACAAGATAATATTCTCTCTGCCATGATGATGAGACATCACTTGAGTCAGAATGAAGCCACCGAAGAAATGATAAAACAGGAATATGATGACTTTGTAAAAAACACCAATTTTGATGAATACAATGTCTCTTACATTATGGTTAAAACCAAGGAAGAAGCTGAGGACATCGTGGCTAAACTGGACAAGGGTGCAAACTTTGCTGAAATGGCTAAGAAAAAATCTCTTGACCCAAATGGTAAAAAAGGTGGCTCACTTGGCTGGGTAACGCCTAGCAGATTACCCCCACCTTTTGCCAAGATGCTTTCCACTATCAAAAAAGGTGAACAAGGTAGTATGTCAGGACCAAATGGTTGGCATATATTCAGAATGGATGATATCCGCACAAAAGAACCACCTTCTTTTGAAGACAGCAAACAAGCGATGGCTAGTAATATTCAGAAGAGGAATCTCCAGCAATTTATCGAGAAACTGAAGGCTGCTGCTAATATTGAAGTCAAGAAAACTGGAGAAGCACCTACAGAGCCTGCACCTGCTGCAACAAACTAGAAACTTAGTTTTCTAATATAAAAAGGCTGGCAAACACATGTTTGTCAGCCTTTTTTATTTACATGGATTTCTGGCAACTGGCTTTTTGTTTTTTTGCTAGTTCATAAAACCGTTTATCACGTTCACTTAGACGCGCAGAATCTTTAACCTCGACCAGTTTGATAAACCGTGTAAATTGTTTAACACAACCTTCATAGTTGCCACTCTTGTAATAGATATCACCGAGATTACCTATAGCTATCAGGTTATCCGGTTTGGTATCCAGTATGGATAAAAACTGTTTTATTGCTTTATCATACTTACCCAGTATCTTGTAGGCATTCCCGAGTGCAAATCTTGGACGTGAATCATAGGGGGAGGCCTCTATTGCGCGTTGCAAAAACTTGATACCCTGTTTATTACGACCAGTTCTTAACATGGCATCACCCAACGCACCCAGTGTTTCAGAATCATCAGGCCGATGCAGAGAAGCGGTATACAAATAAGGGATCGCTTTTTCATGCCGACCATCAATAAAATGACGAATACCCTCTGCCTTTAATTCAAAAAAATCACCTTTGAGCTGGCGTGGAGGTTCCTCTTTGACTGGTGCACAGGACACGAGCATGAACAAACTGATAAATAAAAATATTCTCACGTCTAACCCCTGTTTTCCCACTCGGAAAGTTGTTTCATAAAATCATTTTCTTCCAGTACCGTAACACCCAGCTTGTTGGCCTTGGTAAACTTGGAACCGGGATCAGCGCCAGCAACCACATAACTGGTTTTTTTTGAAACACTGCCGGTTACTTTTGCACCCAATGCCTGTAAACGATCCTTGGCTTCATCACGTGTCATGGATGATAAAGTACCGGTCAGGACAAACGTTTTTCCTTTAAGCACATCAGACTCGGCTGTGGTTTTTCCTTCCTCCCAATGCACGCCGGCCTGTTGTAATTTTTTAACTACATCACAATTATGTTTCTCACTAAAGAAATGCACAATATGAGCAGCCACAATGGGGCCAATATCTGGCAGTTCAAGCAACTGTTCTTCGGGTTCATTCTGTATGGTATCTAATGCGCCCAGTTCGTCGGCCAGTGTTTGCGCGGTTGCTTGTCCAACTTCCCGAATACCGAGTGCATAAATAAAACGAGCCAATGTGGTTGCTTTACTTTTTTCCAGTGCCTGCAAAATGTTTTCTGCCGATTTCTCACCCATGCGTTCCATATTGGAAATTTGTTCTTTCTTAAGGGAGTACAGATCGGCAATATCATTGATAAGACCTTCATCGACCATCTGTTCGACCAGCTTATCACCCAGCCCTTCAATATCCATGGCGCGGCGAGAGGAAAAATGTTTAATCGCCTCTTTTCTCTGGGCGGGGCAGTAAAGACCAGCCACACAACGAATTATTGTCTCACCCTCTTCCTTTTCTACTTCTGATTTACAGACTGGGCATTTGGCTGGCATCTTGAATTTACGCAAACCCTTGGTGCGTTTTTTTAGTACCACGCTAACGACTTCAGGAATTACATCACCCGCACGACGTACAACCACAGTATCACCAACACGCACATCCTTGCGTTTTATTTCATCTTCGTTGTGCAAGGTGGCATTACTAACTGTTACCCCCCCCACAGAAACCGGTTTAAGACGTGCAACCGGTGTCAATGCACCAGTCCGCCCAACCTGAATATCAATTTCTTCTATAACAGTAATTTCTTCCTGCGCCGGAAATTTATGTGCAATCGCCCAACGCGGGGCGCGTGCGACAAAACCCATTTTGTTCTGCTGTTCAATGCTATCGACTTTATAAACGACCCCATCAATTTCATAGGGCAAACCATCACGCTTACTTGCCATATCTTGATAGTAATTAACACAACCGCCCACACCTGAGATAGTTTTTATTTCAGGGTTAACACGCAAACCCCAATCACGCAATTTATTTAAAATCAAGCTATGACAATCTGGTATCTCACCACCTTCCACACTGCCTATGCTGTAACATGCAATTTCCAGGGGTCGTGTCGCCGTAACTTTGGAATCAAGCTGACGCAATGAACCCGCTGCCGCATTACGCGGATTGGCAAATTCTTTTTCCTGATTTTTACGGGCACGCTCATTCAGTTGGTCAAAACCTTTCTTGGGCATATAGACTTCACCACGCACTTCCAGCACATTGGGAAAGCCCTTCCCTATCAATCGTAATGGGATAGAAGGAACAGTACGTGCATTTAAGGTAATATCCTCACCTGTCATACCATCACCACGCGTTGCTGCGCGTGTTAGCACACCATCTTCATATAAAAGGCTGACAGCTAAACCATCAAGCTTGGGTTCAGCGGTATATTTGATTTCTTCCAGATTAAGTTTTTCCCGAATCCTGCGATCAAAATCGGAAACTTCCTGTTCATCGAAGGCATTATCCAACGATAACATGGGTATTATATGTTTGATTTCACCAAACTCTTTTAAAGGTTTGGCACCAACACGTTGAGTAGGGGAATCTGCTGTAATTAATTCGGGATGTTCTTTTTCGAGTGACTGGAGTTCACGCAAAAGACGATCATACTCAGCATCCGGTATCTCCGGATCATCAAGCACATAATAACGATAATTGTGATATTCAATCTGCGTACGCAAATCACTAACATACTTTTTACTAGGCTTTTTACGAGCTTTCATGTTGGTGCTTTTAGCCGTCTAATGAACTGAAATATTAAAATTAAGGACTTTTTCCTTTATATTTTTAATCCCGTCAG
>DAOVJZ010000162.1 GCA_030632035.1 Granulosicoccaceae bacterium
TTGCCTGTTTTACTATTCTCCAAATCTTTCTCATACAACATGTATCCTGAGAACCCCTATCTGCTGACCCAAAAGTCAGATACCATGAACACGTATATCTCACCAGGATAACGAGTCCTCGCCCCCTGATAAGATACACGTGTTAATAACGATATCGGCAAGCCAACAATGTTACTTGAGTATGCTAACCCTATGAAATCCCCTAATAATCCCTGTGTTTTTAATGTCTCGCTCGATGACTTCCAGGAAAAAGTCCTTGATATGTCAGTAAAAAAACCCGTACTGGTCGACCTGTGGGCTGACTGGTGCTCTCCCTGTGTGGTCATCGCACCCGTTCTTCAGCAAGTCATTGAGGAATTTGAAGGTGAAGTATTACTGGCCAAGGTTGAAGCAGATGAAGGTGAAAATATGAAACTGGCCGGGCGTTATCACGTACGTGGGTTCCCAACCATTATTTTATTTGAAGATGGTGAAGAAAAGGCTCGCTTCAGTGGTGCCAAACCTAAACATTTTATTGAACAATTTATAGAACAGAATTCAGACAAGCTTTAGAGATTCAATTGATCAAATATCTCTTTAGAAAAACCTAGGCACGGGATACAAATTCATTAGTCTGAGTATTAACCTTTACCTTTTCACCTTCTGAAATATATTCCGGAACCTGAATCACCAGCCCTGATGCAAAGGTCGCTGGTTTGGTGCGGGCAGAAGCACTGGCACCTTTAATAGAGGGTGATGTTTCAATAATTTCCATCTCAACAGTAGAAGGTACTTCGATACCTAACAACAGACCTTCCGAAATCAATCCTGTAATTCCTTCTATACCATCTACCAGATAAAACAGTTCACTCTCGATGGAATCATTATCAATACCGTATTGTTCGTAGGACTCTCCATCCATAAAGGTACAACTTTCCTGTTCACGGAATAACAATTGCATCTGGCGGCGTAATAACTCCACTTCATCCAGCACATCATCACCTTTATAAGTTTGATCAAGTTTTTGTTTTGATAATAAATTCCTAAACTGGACTTTATAAAGTGTATTGCCACTACGAGACGAAGGTGATTTAACTGTTAGACCTTTTACGATAAAATTGTTCCCATCAATGGAAACCACCATACCCTTTTTTAATTCGTTTGCTTTCATGCTTCTTTATTTTTTGGAGGGGGATATCAATCCGGAATAACAACCTTTACTTCTCTGGCATCTTCCATAATATGAATAACATCCTCCAGATTAATCTGATCCGGGTTTTCATCGCTTTGTTCATTCAGTTTTTGCATTAACTCTTCCTGTTCCAGAACCGTGTGACTGCCGTCTTCCTGCTGAATATAGGCCGCCCACGGGAGAAATTTTGTTAATGGAAATACCTGCCCCACCTCTGGCGAGATATCAATATGAATACCTGAGATATACAGAATCTTTTTATTCCTGTAATTTGGTTCCTTGATGATAGTCCGGAAGGTTCTGTCAAACTCAACCTGCGTATTAACCTGAGCTGCGGTTAACAATGGCGCAGGAGAAGTAACAATCCACGGCATCACATTTAACAAATTAATTTCCAGATGGCCTTGTCCTTCCACATCACCTTCGATGTGACGTCTGAAACTAAATAACTCCGGTTTCAGCATTTTTCCAATCGGCACCATATCCGAATCTTTCCAGGCAGATTTTCCAAGTAAAGATTTTAATTCATCTGAAGCAACAAAAGTTCTTGAGATACTGTGTACTTCCTCAGGGCAAGGCTTGCCATTTTTATCCAGCTCAACCATCCTGTCCATATTCAGGAAAAGGCCTTCCGTCTTTTCGCTATTCAATATCTGATTATCAATTGTTATCAATAATTTATTTTTTTTCTTGTTAAGAAAAATATTTTCACAAGCAAAATTGTATTCTTGCAGGTACCAATCAACAACATGAGCAACCTTGCCACAGGTTGGTGTATCTTCATGGCCTTCTGTTTGTAAACGACGATAAATACCAAATGTATTATTAGTCGGGTCAAAACCAACATGAGAGGCATTAATAATAACCAGATCCTTCCCGTGATGGGCATGCGGGCCATGACGATCGGTTGCCACAATACCGCCAACGCGACCATGATTAAATGGGAAGGTACCAAAATGTTTTGCTATCAGGATAATCGGATAACCCTGACTCTCATCCGAGCAAAAGGCACGTGATGGCATTATCTTGCCCGGTTCAAAACCGAGCGATTTACAGAAATTGTACAGCTTCGGAACAAACAAACTGTAACGCAACATCATACCTTCCACCTTAAAACTGTGGATGGTTGAGGCCATATCTACATTGCTGGATGAATACATAATATTTCCGAATATATAATATAGTGTTATTTAAAAACTTTACTGAATAATTCCAGCATTTCCTGCCAGGATTATTTATTTATCCATGGATTATAGGTCAACGGTAACAAAAATGGTTTATTTCCCGTTGATGTGCCAGTCATAGGAACAATCAAGATGGATGCGTATAGCCTCGATCCCCTGCAATCCATCTTCCAGCATGATCTGCATGGGTGTACGCTGCTGAAAATGTTTATTCGTTTGATTCATCCATAATGCACCGGCCTGACTATTACGCGGATTGGATGTCCAGAGCGCATGGGCAATGCCTGCAAAGTGATCAACACGCTCAAATACCTTTTCATCTTCGGGCAACGGTGCATCTTTGCGATAACTACGGATTATCCTTGAGCGTGTTCCATCCGGTAAACCCAATAGCTTAACCTGATCACTATCGGTTACTCCCCAGTCATCAAGGACAGTAATAATACGTTGCGTGACTTCTACACGCTGTTCATAGGTCATCAATTGCATTTTTCTAAAGTAAACACTTATCCAAGCTTCGTCAACAACATCAGCTTGCTAGTGTCAATATCAGGCTTGGGGATAGTATAAAGAGTCAGTTACATCAACACCGCTGTTTTCATCGCTTCCTGATTGATTCAACAAACTTTAACTTGCTAATGTCTGTATCAATCTCAGGAACAGGTATAGTGGAATCAACCATATCAGCACCCACTTCAGACATGTCCAGATTATCAATATTCACATCAAATGGTGGCGGTGGTGCGACCGGATCGGTCATATCGGCACCCACTTCAAACATGTCCAGATTATCAATATTCAAATCCAGTATTGGTGGTGGTGCAACCGGGTCGGCCACATCGGCACCCACTTCCGCCATGTAAATAGTACTAATATCGATATCCGGTTCTGGAATGACTTCATGCTCAATAATTTGCACACCCGGTGGTGCAAGCATACCGTCATCTTTAGATGGAGTAACGGGTGTAATTGGCTCCTTATTCTCTGCTGGAGTTTCAATATCCGGTGATGTTACTGGTTGTTGAGCAACTTTAGTTTCCGGAACCGTCGCTGGTTTTGGTTGTTGTTGTTGTTGGGCTTGAGGTTTGGTTGTATCTGCTGGTTTTTCACGAATGGCACAAACCGCACCGGCTTTTTTCATCGCTTCCTGATAACGGTTTGCACTGCCCTGATCAATACCGCTCTTGACCACGACCATAGTGCCAGTAAACAGGGCTTCCATCTTACTGATATCAACCTTGAACAACTTTGCCAGATTCTGCTTAACCTGCCCGGTTTCAAAACCCCGTGCAATCATGCCGTTAAACACAACCTCATAATTACCTTTAGCCATTGCTATTTACCTTCAACATTACTTTTTCCATATCATCAAGATTAGCACCTGTCTGTTGTTTATCGAACAAATCGTGTCACAACTTTATATAAAATAGTGTTTTTCTCCTATAATAAGGAACTTATGATACCTCTCCACGATGACAATCCCACCGGAATCAGACCCTGGCTGACTATCGGGCTGGTCGTGGTTTGTGTACTGGTATTTTTCTGGCAGCTTTCACTCGGTCGTGCGGGTGGCAATGCAATAATGGCATTTGGGGTTGTACCCGCTGTCCTGTTTGACTTTAAACAACTTCCACCTGAACTGGCGCTAATCCCCGCATGGATGAGTGTGTTTACATCCCTGTTCCTGCATGGTGGCTGGATGCATTTGATCGGTAATATGTTATTCCTCTGGATATTTGGAAGCAACATTGAAGATGCGATGGGACACAAACGTTTTATTGTGTTCTATTTTTTATGCGGTGCTGTTTCCGTGTTTGCACAAGTATTGCCTAACCCGGAATCGCCCGTTCCACTCATTGGTGCCAGCGGTGCAATCTCCGGTGTACTCGGTGCCTATATCCTGCTTTTCCCTCATGCCCGTATTCTGGTCATGGTGCCTATTGTAATTATCATGCACACAGTACGCATGCCGGCCTACTGGGTACTGGGCTTCTGGTTTTTTCTTCAGCTATTCAACTCTGCCGCCGCAACCAATCAGCAAGGGGGGGTAGCCTGGGGTGCCCATATCGGGGGCTTTATTGCCGGCATGATCTTAATCCCGTTTTTCAAGAAAA
>DAOVJZ010000112.1 GCA_030632035.1 Granulosicoccaceae bacterium
GATCGAGACAGCCTTGTATATCACCAATGGCATAGGTGGCCATATTAATGCAGGCTGTGTGGTTCTGACAGTGTAAAGGTCGGGATCTCGGCATCAAAAAGTTTGCCGTCATCATCAACCATTTGATACGTACCGTGCATACTACCAACCGGTGTTTCCATCATAGTACCACTGGTGTATTGGTATTCATCGCCCGGTTTAATATAGGGTTGCTCACCAACGACACCTTCACCTATCACTTCCTGTTCTTTGCCATCGGCATCAGTGATGATCCAGTGACGTGTTAACAGGCGTGCGGGTAGTGAGCCTTTATTCCTGATAGTGATGGTGTAGGAAAATACATAACGATCAGTCTCAGGGTCAGATTGTTCTTCAATATATTGGGACTGGGTTTCAACCCTGATTTGATGTTTTCTGTCTTTATCCATAGAAATAGTACCGTAATATCAGGTTCCTATACAGGTTTTCGGTAGTTATTTACCCAAGCTTGAGGATAAGTTATGTGAACATTATACCTGTATCGGGCAGGGTGTGGGAGCAGGGTTAGAAGGAAATAACAGCAGGTTGTATATGGATTTGGAGTGTCAGGATTTCTTTTTGTTTTTTGTCTTTTTAACAAATTGGCTTGCATCCTTGACGGCTTTTTGTACCTGCTTTTCCATACTAGCCCGTTCTTCAGCCGACATATAGAAAATAAAATCTACATTATGGCGAATATAGCGCACTGGTAACTGGTTGAGGGCGACACAGGCAATATCTTCAAGTAATTCGGAGTCTGATATATCGCTGTAATTTTCACGCAAATGCTCTGTGACCAGATTTTCATAATAATTATGCAGATTCTCAAAATTCATAATATGGCGCCTCTCAAAGGGATTAATTCCTATTTTGTTATTGTAGCTAATAAATTAGCCAGATTGACAAACCCTTGAACAGATATGGTCTCTGGTCTTGCTCCCGGCTCTATATCAACCGAACGAATTTGGTCATCGGTCAGACATTTTTTTAGTGCATTTCTCAAGGTTTTACGTCGTTGTGAAAAGGCCTGATTTACGAGCCCTTGTAAAGCCTTTTGATCCTTTATTTCGTATTGTGGTGTCTCATGGGGAATTAACCGTACGATCATGGAATCCACCTTGGGCGGTGGGTTAAATGCACCCGGTGGTACGGTGAACAGTTTTTCTACATGACAGAAAAGCTGCACCATAACAGTCAGTCGCCCATAGGCTTTGGTTGAGGGCAGTGCTGCCATGCGTTCTACCACTTCTTTTTGCAACATAAAATGCATGTCATGGATGCAATGCCTTTGTTCGAGCAAATGAAAAATCAAAGGTGTAGATATGTTATATGGAAGATTACCTACAATCCGAAGCTTTTGTTTCGCAAGCTGGCAAAAATCAAATTTCAAGGCATCTGCAGAATGAATGGTCAGTTGCTCGTTATCTGGAAAGTCTTTTTCAAGCAGTGCAACCAGATCGCGATCCAGTTCAATGACATCCATATGCTGAACTCTTTCCAGTAAAAGGGAGGTCAGTGCACCCTGCCCGGGGCCGATCTCAACAAGTTGCTGTTCAGGTTGTGGATGAATAGCATCAACAATACGAGAAATAATATTGGGATCATGTAGAAAGTTCTGACCAAAACGTTTACGTGGGCGATGTTCCATGACGATTAGTTATTTTGGCTATGATAGTTAATCATTTCAATAGCAACATCTATGGCATAACGCAGACTGCGGTCATCGGCTGTACCGGTTCCTGCCAATGACAGGGCAGTACCGTGATCAACAGATGTTCGGATGAATGGCAGTCCCAGTGTGATATTAACTGCTTCCCCAAACCCCAGGTGTTTAAGTACGGGTAATCCCTGATCATGATACATAGTGAGTATGGCATCGTACTTTTCAATATTTGGCCTTATGAAGGCGGTATCAGCAGGAACAGGCCCTGTCAGTTTTATCCCTTCTGTTATGAGTTTATCAATAACTGGTTGGATAATATCGATTTCCTCATTACCTAAATGACCACCTTCACCCGCATGAGGATTCAGGCCACAAACGAGAATATCAGGTTGTTTAATGCCAAAATCATTTTTGAGCGATTGATTCAGAATATGAATAACATTTTCCAGATGGTTGGGAGTCAATGCACTGCTGATTTTTGTGACAGGCAGATGTGTTGTTGCCAACGCGACTTTAAGAGAAGGAACAGCCAGCATCATGACCACTTGTGTAACATTGGCATGTTTTGCCAGATATTCTGTATGACCGGTAAATGCAATACCGGCATCATTGATTACGGATTTTTGCACAGGCCCGGTAACAAGTGCATCTGTTTTTCCGGATAAGACAAGTTCACTTGCTGCATCGAGTGTTTCCAGCACATAGAGGGCATTATCTGGATTGAGTTTGCCGGGTATAACAGGACTGGCTAGATTGACAGGCATTACTTTCATTTGACCCGATATAGAACCTGTAGCATCAGATTCAGGATCAAAAATGTCTATCTGAATTTCCAAACCAAGCTGTTGGGCACGTTGGTTTAGTAAATTAGGGTCAGCGATAAAAACAAGCTCATCACGGTGAGATTGCTGAGCCAGTTTGAGGCATAGATCAGGACCGATACCGGCAGGCTCTCCCGGGGTCAGAACAATGCGTCTGATATGGTTAGACAAGATATTGTCCTGAAAAAATCATATTGTATGAAAGTCTTTTCTTCCAATACATCGTTAAAAACCAGCTCATAATACTTGTGCCCGTATATTGGGTGCTCATTTACTATGTGTAAACTGCGTTTACTTGCTAATTTTCGCCTTGTCTTGAAAGAAAATCCAATTCATACAAATGATTTTAATGGACTACTCTTCCAATCGATATTCTACGTAGGCTTCATCACGCAGACGCTGTATCCAGGTTTGTGTATCTTCCTCGATCTTGCGTTTACGAATGGCCTGACGTGCCTGTGAGCGTTGGTATTCCTGTGTACTATCATGCTTGCGGCGTTCCAGTACTTGTAGAATATGCCAGCCAAAGGGTGATTTAAATGGTTTACTAACAGTATTCACTTTTGAACGCTTCATTACCTTTTCAAACTGGGGTACCAGGTCTCCCTTGCTTACCCAGCCTAGTGAGCCACCTTTAACGGCACTGCCTTTGTCATCAGAGTGGGACTTTGCCAATTCTGCAAAATTATCTCCATCTTCTATGCGAGCCTTTAATTGTTGCAGACGGTTTTTTGCATCCTTTTCTGTGGTTAGTTCATTCGGTTTGATCAGAATGTGTCTTACAGAGGTTTGTGTAACAATGCGCGTATTATTACCACGGGCATCAAACAACTTAATGATGTGATAGCCACTGGGGCTACGAATAATCTTGCTGGTTGCACCTGGCTTCATCTTGGCAACAACATTTTCAAATAGTGTTGGGAGTTCACCACTTTTTCTCCAGCCCAGATCACCACCTTTAAGCGCCTGCTGTCCATCAGAATAACTGATTGCGGCTTGTTTAAAGTTTGTGCCGGTGTGTAGTTTATCCAGTACGTTCATGGCTTTTTCTTTTGCAGCCTGCAGTTTTTCCGGCGAGGCGGCCTCGGGTGTAGATATCAAGATATGACCAATGTGGAACTCAGTATTTGTTGTACCACGGGCACGCTGATTTTCAATAAAGTTATCTACTTCCTGCTCCGAAACAGTAATGCGATTAATGACCTGTCGACTTCTTAACTGTTGGACAATGATTTGGTTTCGCAGGTTTTCTCGGAAGGCCTGATAATTAACGCCATCCCTTTTAAGCACTTGTTGTAATTCACTAATGGAAAGTTTGTTCTGGCCAGCGACATCCCCGACAGCAATATTCAACATATCATCAGTAACCTTGATACCGACCATGTTAGCAATTTCCAGTTGAAGCCGTTTAACGATCAGTCTTTCCAGAATCTGCTTTTGCAGGATAGTATCACTGGGTAACTCATTTTTATTAGCACGGAGTTGTTGTTTAATATTATTAATTTCGGTGTTGAGTTCGCTCAGGGTGATGATGTCCTTGTTAACAATCGCGATAATGCGATCAAACTCGACAACTTTAGAAAATACACTGGTGGATAAAAATAGTGAGACAAGAGAAACAAAAACAATAATCTTCTTCATAGTAGTGACTAACCTAAACTTAATGACGTTGATAACCAAGGATACCTTCTTCTAGCAGAGAGTCGATATCATCACCCAGAGAGGTGAGTCCCTTGAGTGTAAGTTGCAACATTATAACAGCATTATCTTCACCACCCGTGCCATTCAGGTAGTTACGTGATACCAGTTGTAACGCCCAGCAACAGCTTTGATATTCCAGGCCTGCCAGATATTCAAGATCTTGTTCGCCTCTTACAGAGTAGTTCCAGCGGCCGATGGCACGCCATTTATTTGTTAGCGCCCAATAGAAAGCAAAGTCAGTTTGTTCAAGCGAATTGCGCTGGAAGCGATGAGAGACGTTGAAAATATATTTGTCATCCAGATGATATCTAACACCAAATGCACCCTTATCTGTTTTAGACGTATCGTTGTCCCACTGTAGTTCACCGTTTATGCGCCATGCTTCGGTTGGTCTTAATGTCAGTGCAGCAATGATATCAGAATCAGAGGTGGTTTCCGGTGTACCGCCTGATAGGGTGACATCACGGTCACGGAAGTAATAAATTTGTCCCAATGTAGCACTGGCGACTTCTCTTCCTGCCTGACTATCAAACAAACGTGATGTTAAGGCAACAGTCAACTGGTTGGCATCACCAATACGATCAATACCACTGAAACGGTTTTCATTGAATAATTGTGAAACACTGAAATCATAGGCACCGGTATCAAAAGTAGGCAATGTGGTCTGATTTTTGTATGGCACATTTAAATAAAACAGTCTGGGTTCCAGTGTTTGCAAGTAGTCGGTTCCTGCAATATGGGTGTCACGCTCCAGGAAAATACCGCTGTCCAAACTGAATACAGGCAGTGTGCGTGAGGGTGAATCATTTAATCCCGGGGTCTGGTTATCCAGTTCATAGCTTGTGTGACTTAAACGTAAGGCAGGTTTTACAAACCAGCCAAGGGTTTCAATCGGGAGGGCCACACCAGGCTTCAGGTTCAGACGATGTCCGCGTGTGTTTACATCATGATCAAAATAAACGTATTCAGCATCCAGGAGGTAATCAATACCCAACTCTTGCTCAGGCAATACGCCATTAAATGCAAAGCGGGGCAGACGCTTGTAGGGTCTGGAACCGGCGGCAATTGAACTACTAACAGTCTGGAATGTTTCCAGTAATCCGGAGGCAGTCCAGTTGTTGGCGGAGTAATTAATTTCGGCCTTTCTATCAAGGTGAGTGATGCTGGAGGTAGTCAGGCTTCCTGACAGGTCAGTAAAGTAGTCATTGTCTGAAACTTCGTTATACAAGAGACGACCACTCCAATGGTTGCCGGGATTCCATGTATTCAGAAATGAAACCAGATTCCGGTCTTCACTGTAAACATCATCATCAGGCAGGTATTCAATGTTCAGGAGACCTTTATGTTCCGGTGTTAGATAACGAAATTCGCCAGCCAGTTGTGCGCCACGATCAGACATGTAACGTAATGTTGTTGTCAGATCCTTGTCAGGTGCAATATTCCAGTAATAGGGAACAGATAAGTCGGCACCGCCTTCAGAGCTGGAACCAAAAGAGGGTGTCAGTAAACCGGACATAC
>DAOVJZ010000108.1 GCA_030632035.1 Granulosicoccaceae bacterium
CGTCCATCCGGTGACCACGCTGGTGACATCAAAGGCTGGGTTGAACCCAAAATTGTCTGGGCATTAAAACCATCGGCATCAGCCACTTGTAACACATAACGCTTGGGTGTTTCGGCAAGGGCACTGATGTAGGCAATACGGGTGCTGAATGCACCTTTCTCACCCGTCAGTCGTTCATAAACAATATCACTGATGTAATGAGCACTGCCGCGCAAATCCACATAGGAAGATGGGATCCTGAAACCCGTCAGCTGTTGACCTTTAAAGACATCGAACAAACGAAAACTGATCTCAAAAGTTTTACTACCAGTTGGTTTAATCTCGCCAATGACAATGTTTTCAATTCCCATTGCACGCCAGGGCGCGAAATTGATTTTATCTGCATCAACACGATTAACCGGCATATCGCCTACCGCCATGGGAGCAAACAAACCGCTGCGGTAAAGATCGTTGCTGACAATAGTGGCTATGTTTTCAGGTGGTGAAGTATTGGGGCTGTCTTGCCATGTAAAAGGAACAATCGCAATTGGTAATGCACCTTCCACACCTTGTGTAATTTCTATTTGCAGGACAGCTTGAGAAGACAGTGAAACGCTGAATAGCGCAACTATCAATATAAAACCAGAACTAATCTTTTTTATTATTCTATTCACCTGACCGGAATGTAAATTCAATATCTCGTTCGAATAAATCAGCTATTGATGGTGTAGGTAATGGCGATGCCTTATAAACAGCCAACTCAACCGAACGTCGGAAAGACTCGCCACCATCACAGCTTGTCACTGTCACATTAACCACTTCCCCACCGGGGATTTGCTGTACACCCACTTTACATGAAGGATTTCCTTTCACACCAGGGGGTCGAATCCATTTACTACGCACCTTGTTACGAATGGATACCATGTATTTCTCGCGCAAGGATTTAAGTCGTTTAGCCTGTGCTGCTTTTAACTGACGATCTTCCTCAACCAATTTTTCCTTTAATGCCTGCTCGGCAGCGCGTTGATTGGCTGCATCTTCTGCCTTACGTTTGCGTTCCTGCTCCATTTTACGTTTTGTGGCTAAATCTGCCAACTTTTTTTCTTCTGCCTTGCGTTTTTTCACCAACGCGGCTTTTTCTTTTTTTAATTTTACCAGACGGGCAGCTTCTTTTTTGGCTTTTGCCTGTGATGCCTTACGCTTTTTCTCCTCGGCAGCACGTTTTTTCTTCAGATTTGCAATACGTTGCTCTTCTTTCCTGCTTTGTCGCTTTAGCTTTTTAAGCTTGTCACTTTCAGCCTTTTGTTTAGCCTGTTTTTTCTTTTCCAGTTTTTTTAAACGCTGAACCTCAGCCTGTACCATGGATTCATCCACAGCCACGGCTTTAACAATATTGACTTTTTTCGGACCTGATTCTTTCAAATTCGGCGTTGAATCCAGTGAAAGAACAGCCAGTGCGCCAAGTCCAAAATGAACCAGAATGGCAAAAATGAAGGCACGTGGATTATTCTTGAAAATGCTAAACATAAATCGGCTGGTTACCTTTCCTCATCGGGACTGCGTGTAACCAATCCAATGCCGGGAACACCCGCCTTTTGTAACAAGCCCATGGCGGTGACCACCTTGCCATAATTCACATTTTCATCACCACGCACCAGCACTTGTGTTTTGGGTTGGTACTGAATAATAGCGGCAACTTTAATCACGAGCGTTTGGTGATCAATCGGTTTCTCCGGATCTTCGCTCACATTAAGAAAATAATTGCCATCCACATCAACTGTAACAACAACCGGCTCCTGTTCTTTTTGTTCAATCGGGTTAGCTGAGGCCTGTGGCAGATCCACTTTGACACCTTGAGTCAGTAAAGGCGCAGTAACCATAAAGATCACCAACAACACCAGCATGACATCAATATAAGGAACTACATTGATTTCAGACATGGGACGTTTACGAATGCGTTGTCTGGCCATGCTTATACTTCTTCTGTTACCTGTGGTTGCTCATGTGGCTGTTCATGTGATTGGCGATTAAGGATGCTGGAAAACTCTTCCATAAATATGTCATAGCGATTGATCAAACGCTCAACATCACTGGAATAACGATTATAGGCAATCACCGCCGGGATCGCGGCAAACAAACCCATAGCAGTCGCGATCAGGGCTTCGGCAATCCCGGGTGCCACAGTGGCAACCGTGACATGCTGCATTTGACCCAGTGCACGGAATGAATTCATGATGCCCCACACGGTGCCAAACAAGCCGACATAAGGACTGGTAGAACCGACTGTTGCCAAAAACGGCAAATTAATTTCCAGCGCATCGATTTCTTTACTCAATGCAACGCGCATGGAACGTTGTGCCCCTTCCAGTGCCATGTTGGCACCCCGTCCCGGTTGCTGGGCAAGACGTGTATATTCCTTAAAACCGGTTTCAAAAATCGCAGCCATACCAATGGGGTTCTGATTACGCGAGGCAAGATTTTTATACAGGATATTAAGTTCGATGCCAGACCAGAAACGTTCTTCAAAACGATTGGCCTCTTCGTAGGCTTTTTTCATTGCAGTGCGTTTATTAAAAATCATGGTCCATGACATAATCGATGCAATCAGTAGCGAAAGCATCACCAGTTGCACAACCAGACTGGCTTCCAGAATGAGGCTAATAAATGACATATCAGCTGTCACAAGCTATCTCCTTAAAAATATATTCGGGAATGGGACAGGGACGCAGTTCATTGCTATCAAGGCAGGCTATTTTTATTTCAGCACTACACAACACATCTTGCTCCCCTTGTTTCATAATGTCCTGCTTGAACGTCATGCTGGCACGACCACATTTTATAATTTTTGATACCACATTCAGCAGATTATTGAATTGCGCTGGCTTCAGATAATCAATAGAAACAGAACGAACCGCAAAAATAATACCATCCTTATCTCTCAACACATCCTGCTCAAAACCCGCACTGCGCAAGCACTCGGTTCGGGCCCGTTCCATGAATTTCAGGTAGTTAGCGTAATACACCACACCACCACTATCTGTGTCTTCATAATAGACCCGTACAGGCCAGATAAATTCGCTCATTATTTAATTATTATCCCTAAAATGCTTAGGTATGAATCCAGAATATTAGCGATTACAGAGAAAAGTAATACGATTTAATATAACTCATTGATTCTAATAATAGAAGGGAGGATTTCTTCTATTGTTTTTGTTTGTTTCGCATCATTTTTGTATTAGCTTTTTGGACTGGTTTTGAAAACTGGCTCAACAAGTCTTCAGGAACTATCATGCTCACCGGCTTGGCTCTATATGAGATAGATAACATTTTCCGGAAATCTTCCAGAAAATCAACAATTGCCTCCGGCGTCATCGGGCAACAACGTTCCAGATATTCATCAGTAAAATATTGAATACTTTTTTGCATAAAGGTTTCTTGCCATGAACTACAAAGGAGAATAATTCCTGGTTACGGTCTGTATTTTCGGATATCAAACTGCTCGGTGTGTTTTTCTGTTTTGGGATTAAACAGGACATGCAGCATGGCGTGTATGACATAGATTTCACCATCCCTGACAACGCCGGTCGTGGCAAACACATCTCCAGTATCCGCCGTACCAACCACCTTTGCCGACTCCCAATTGTCCGTGCTGGTCAATTTAACGACCTTGTCGGTTTTTATTGCCGGTTCTGAGCCGCCATGACCACTATCATTGGCGATCATCACCAATGTCCCATCCGGTGCCCAAAGCAGCCCATCTGCTCCATTGAAGTTTTGCCCTATATTCACCTGGGTAAATGCCTCTGGATTGTCCAATGGCACTTTAAACAACGTCCCGTCATTGAATTTATCCACCAACATGTAATTATCCTTCAGTACCATGCCATTCAGATTAAAACCGACACCGCTGAATTTCTTATTATTAAGAAAAACAGAGGATTTATAGTCGGGGTCTACCTTATAAAGGATGGTTGAGAAACTGTCCGAAACATAAGCCGTGCCATCTTTGGCAATAATAATGTCATTACAGAAATGCGACCCATCCAACCCTTCTGCCAGATTGATATATTTGATCAGCTTGCCGGTGGAAAGCTGGAACACGGCCAACGCTGCCAGCTTGCCCGTAGTTTCGGGACTAGAGAATTTACTGGCACCGGGATCGGCATTACATACCAAAACCCGATCTCGCGTGGCATCGATTCGAATACCAACGGCGGACACCATACGAGGATCCTGAGCGAATACAGTATAAGTACCGTCATCCGTTACCGCACCGACCACACCTTTACGGATCGACGTCACCAGGAACCGGTTATTACCTGCATCCCAATCCACACCTTCAGGATACAAGGCCGCATTTTTAAAACTTACTACGTCTGGTGTTTGGGCTTCAGATTTAGCTGAGGAGTTATCGTCGGTACAGGCTCCAAGTAGTACCACGACAGCAGTCATGAAAAATAAAATGACGTTCTTGTTAATGCTATTCATAAAATCTCCTTTTTTAAATATCATTAAAACTATCTAACTGTATATATTGATTTATTCTATTTCATTATTAATGAGAAGGGGATTACCAACCAGTAATTATTCCCAATTGTCACCGACCCATTTTATTGTGTATTGTGCATATCTTTGTTAATTGACAGAAAATATATAGATGGACACTTCGCATTAATACTCTCAGGTGATCTTTTATAAATTTCGAATTTATAATCTTTATCTGAGCTATCAATTATGCATATAATTAGCAACTCTTCAAAGAATGTTAATAGGTTTGTTAAATAGATATCCATATCAGTAACAATATCTGAAAATTCCATTTGTGTAGCGCCTTGTCTACCACTAAAGTCAAAGCGCCATCCAGGAGTAGAGCATTTATTGCCAGGATTAAGCTTGAAATTAACTATTTCAACATTGAAGTCTTGTTCTGCGTGATTAATTTCATGAGCGTTTCTCATAAATGCAATTTGTTTTATCCAGTTTTTATCACCTTCAAGTAATTTTAATAGGTCTTGTTTATTTGATTTATTCTTTGCTAACCATTCTCTGTATGCTTTGAAATTTGATCCGCTATTTGGAGCATCATAAAACAAGCATAAGAATTCATGAGTCTTTTCTAGGAAACGTTTTGCATTACCAAGAAAAACAGCCACATCATTTTCTAAGCCTTCAACTTGAGGCAGAGTTGGAATGATTGTACCTTTTTTTCCTTCCTCAATAATCGCATCACACTTTGGCATTAAATCTAAAGTTTCTTTGTATATTCGATAGTACACAGCTTCACAATTTAAAAGCATTGCTGTACAACACCATGCATGATTAAGAACTTTTTGTTTATTTATTCCTGGCTTTAAAATAATTGAATCTAGAATTTGCTTTGCTTGAATGATTGACCTTGCAACCCATGAATTTACACAACCAATGGAATAGAGCTTTTGGTTACTGTGTCTTGTTTCTGGATGTAAGTTTTGAGGGTCAATTGACTCTGCAGGTAATATTTTTGAAATGTAATTGTTAGCAAAAGCATAAAGTGAATCTTGTAGTTGTATTAAATATTGCACTTCATCATTTGAATTTTCAGAACTTTCTGAAAGATTCATTGAGAAAGCATTATCTCGATTAAATTTTTTACTCATACTTTTTCATATAACATTGATTTAGACGGATGCAGTATTTTAAGGTATTAGACTGCGTCGGTCTAAATATTAAAAAAATCAAGAGTTCTATCCTATTGATTATTATTTTTACCTAATGATTACAATGCACTGGCGCAATATTGTTGTCAGCAGTGTTGAGGGTGGGTTTGTGTGATATAGAAAACGAGATTTCTCCACTCACGTTGTTTACTGTAGAACCCCTTCGGGTTTCATTCAGCACTACCTCGCGTTGCTCAGGTCGCGGTCGAAA
>DAOVJZ010000041.1 GCA_030632035.1 Granulosicoccaceae bacterium
ATTTGATTCCCTCCGCGCGAGTGACCCAGTAAATAAATCTTTTTTGCACCCTCTTTTTTCAACCACTCCATCCATGCATCGATTTCATCAAGTGAGTCTTCATGTTTATGCGTGTGTGGTGTTGGGCAGTCATAGAGCCCCTTACGATCTGAAATCCCCAGACCTAGCGTCATGGATAAGGAGTTATAGCCCTGCTCCTTGAGCAGAGCTTGTAATGATTGCAGGATTTCCAGCTTTCCATGCGCAAGCGTGCCGTGCATCATTAAAATCACACCATCGCTTAATGCCTTGCCTTCGGCAATTTCAAGGTTGGCATTCAGCTTGAGCTGGTTGTATGGGATTTGTACATCCATGGCAAAAATTGTGCGAGTTGATAACAAATAAAAAAAGATTATATAAAGGTAGTATTTCATGCTGTTCCAGCTCCTATCTTACTCGAATTAACCATGAATTTCATTTAACCCGGAGTTTTCAATGCGTAGACCACTAAAAACCCTCCCCATAATAAATTATTAGGCACCATTTTCTCTATACACCGTGAAAACAATCCTCCACCGGGAAAAAAGACAGCCGTACTTATTTTAAGATCGTGTGGCAATGGGAGCAATCCTTGTAACCATATACGTACTTGCTGAGGGTTGTCCCAACGAGCTCCTGTATAACCGCCCGAACTATATTTTTGGTGATACAGCAAACTATTCACATTTAACAGGCCTAAAATGACACCTGTTTTGCTTACGCGCCACATCTCGGAAAGAGCCATTTGCAAATCTTTTATAAAACACAGGCTGGTAACAGCACTGACATAATCAAAGCTATTTTCAACAAATGGCAATTTGTCCGCACTACCTCTTATATAAGTAATAAAGGGTCTCTTGTTTTTGGCGAAAAGCAAACTCTTGCTGTCGTTATCCAGACCGACAACATCAAGAGGGGTATTTGCAAAATACTCGCTAAAATAACCGGTACCACAACCTACATCCAGCAATGTAGAATCGGGCTTTGGTTGCAACATCTTGAGAAGCAAATTCGATTCAGTCTTTCCAATCCATGAGCCACGGGGAGTTTCATACCATGCGTCATATCTGGCTGGTTCCAGCATTGGGTCCGAACTGATCCCGGGTTTGTTATTAATTGTCATTAGCTATGTTTTTCTTTCGCTGCAAAGTTCCTATTTCATCTTTAATACGAAGCAGATCACCATCCAGCGCGGGCTGTCCATGCCACCACTGGTAATCCGGTGACTGGTGGCCAACACCAATATATACATTTTTCAGGTGTTGTTTCATTGTGTCCAGTTTTTTATTAACAGAGAGTCGACTTTCATCACTCATATTGCCAGACTCATCTTTAACCAGTTTTGTTGCTTCACGTAATTTCATGCGAGCAATACTCAGCATCGCCTCCCCGTTCTCAAATAATCGGGTGATGTAACGCGGTGAATGGCAGTCCTGGCAGACAGCGCGTTGATGATCCAGCATACGATCTTTTTCACTTAAACTTGTATCCTCTTGTGCAGTCCATTTTCGAATGCTTGTTCTGGTGTCATGATTCCCGCTATGCATATGACAATAGGCGCAGGTCGGTGTACGGTAATTACCTCGCTCAAGGGAATGTGACCAATCCCATGTGTTTTGTTCAAGCTTGGCAATGACCCCATGCTTTGATGTCCTATAACTATGGACAACGGGTGCTTTTGCGCCACCATGACAATCAATACAGGTTTTATTCTTGCGCGCCATACTGGCCACATTTTTATGTTTTTTGCCATGACAACTAACACAATCGGCTTTTTTATCGTTTTTTGCATGCGAACTTGCACGCCAGTCATTTACCAGTTTTTGATCAGTTTTTTCGTGACATGTAATACATTTGGGATTTTCAAATGTCCCATCTTGTTTTTCCTGACTACAGACAGGGCCAGCAAAAAAAAGAATGACAAATATCAGTGACCACCTGCGCATTAGTTGTTCTCCTGATTGAATTCTGTATATTCACCAGAAAACCAGAGCTTGCCGGGATCAGAGCGTCTCCCGTTTAATTCTAATTCTTTTTCAGTCAGCTTGTTAATCGCACCCGCCTTCTTCAAAATTGTGGCAAGGCTTTTATCCATACCATCATGTCCCTTTTTGATAGTTTCTATGTCGCCATGTGCGGCTCCTTTATAAGCGCCAAGATTATGGAAATACCACATCTCAAAATAATCACGCTCTATGGAGGAAACATTATAAAAAGCAGAGGCCTGCCCATCAAAGAAGCCAATGCGTTCACGTGGCCAGATGCTATCAACAAGATCATTTGGGTAAGGAGGACGTTCTCCTGCGGCAGGATATAACCTGTCCTTGCGACGCAGGTCTCTCAATATATCTTCAGCGGCATAAAGTTTTTTCCATGCGCCTTTACGCTCGGCATCCATTTCTGTGAGTCGTTGTCTAGACCAATCGGCTTCATGACAATCACTGCACATGGCCACCCATTTATCTCGCTTCACTTTATTACCGGAAGTCAGTGGATTGACTTCTTTAATACCAAACTTCCAGATTGATTTATCTGCTACCTGATGCTTGCCATTATCCATGTGACAATAAGCACAAGTCGGCACTGGATAATTGCCTTTCCTTAATGGCTTTGACCAGTCCCATGTATTCCCTTCTGCCAGATAACGCTTGCCATGTGCCGATGCAAAATAGGTTTCATCGTCAGGATGTGGCGGGCCACTATGGCAGGTAAGACAGGCTTCCGGTCGTCTGGCTTCTGCCGCGCTAAAGCGATGGCGCGTATGACAAGAGTCGCATTTAGTAGCAACCGAATGACATTGCAGGCATGCGGTTACTTCTGCCTTGGGTTTATCTGCAAAATGTTTGGCATCCAGCGCACGCTCCATTGCCAATGCATGACTGGGGAAACCATAACGCCTTTCATCTTTAAACTGGGTATGTTGTGTATTGTGGCAACTTCCACATACTTCCGGTGATGGTAAATGCAGTTTTTTATGATCACTGCCGTGACAATCAGAGCAATAAACAGGCTGCTTGTTATTGGCTGGTTTTGAATGTCCACTTGCGCGCCAGTCATTAACAATGCCCGGTGTTACTGCCTCATGGCAAGTAACACATTGTTCACCTTCAAAAACACCAACAACGGAATCAACAGGATCATAAAATTTTTCTGGATTCCAGTAAGCAAACACTTTATCCGGTATCCATGCATGCGAATACAATCCAGCACCCTCACCACCCTTGCTCCAGTTTACATAATAAAAACCAATGGGTACGGCGAGTAATGAAATAATAATAGGTATCCAGACATAGCGAACCCGTTTTTTACTCATGACTTGTTACGTCCTTTTATCAGACGTATAACCCCGGCAAACATCAATAACATAAAGGGACCGAGTGCAAGTCCGCGTTCAGCATTGAGAGAAGACTGAGTGCTGGATAAATTGCTATCATCATCTGTAGATATACTATCAACAACAGCAATAACGCCGCCTTTTTCCTTATCCAGTTGTTGCTGTAAATAAAACTGAATCTGAAGCATTTGTTCAGGTGTTGGTGGCGTATGTTTCATTACCGTCATATTGTGTTGCATTCTTTTTAAGATGTTGGACCATTCTCCAGCGTTATGCTGCCTTGCATCAGGCAACGCATGACACTGACTGCAATTCACTTCAAATGCAGAAGCGCCTATGCCATGTGGTTTTTCTGTCATGGGTTGAAGTGCATTTTTTTTCAAATAGGTTTCCAATACTTCCAGTTCTTCCTTACCGGGAGCGATCACCTTTCCCAAAAAACCATTAAATTGACTTGCTGCGACTGTTATATTGTTCATATTATCCAAAACCCGTGTCCATTCTTCAGCAGTGTGCCTTCCCGGTCCCGGTAATGAATGGCATTGCTCACAATAGGTTTGCAGCATATGCGCACCAGGGCTTTGTGGTTGTGGTAAATCTGCCGGTTTCATACCAGGTGGCATGATTTCAGGGTAGAGTGAACAAAGATCGAGTCCGGCATAATTGTGGTTGGCCAGAGCTGCCGCGCTCCAGAACAAAGCCAGACTGAACACCAGCCTTTTCACCGTATTGGCTCCTGTTGTATTACTGAAGCCGCTACTGGAGCAACAGAGCTTGTGGTTTTAACTGGATTTAATAACGAAGTAACAGCATGCCCCATACGCTTCGACAAACTGAAACTGTTTAATATGCCTTCTGCTGCTTTGCGTCCAGCCGCAACTGCCGTCACAACCAGATCTGGTCCATTGGTGTTATCACCACCAGCAAATATTTTTGGATTGGAGGTTTGACCATTATGATCAATTTCAATCACCCCATGTGCACCTGTTTTAATATCAAAAGCACTTAACCAGACTGGTGTATCAGGCACTTGTCCCACCGCAAGAACAACCTGATCACAAACAATCATCTTGTCAGTAGTTTGATCGGTATCAAAATGCATTCCAGCCACCCTACCATCACCCAGAATTGACTTTGGATTATGGTGATATAAAAACTGAACACCCTCTTCTATTGCGCTTTGTCTTTCCTTCGGTGAGGCACACATTTGTTTTTCATTACCACGATACGCCACACTTACCTGTGATGCACCCTGACGAATAGCAGAGCGTGCACAATCCATGGCACTGTCACCACCTCCAAGCACGATGACATGTTTATGCATTAGTTCCTTATTGCTCAATGACTTGTTTACACTATCCAGATACTTTAGTGCTGTTGTAACACCCTTAATGGTTTGTCCAGGTAATTTTAGATCACGAGATGTTTGTGTGCCTGTGCCGAGAAACACAGCATCATTTGACTCAAGCAATTGCCGCAGTTTGTTTTGCTCAACTTTTATGCCAAGCTCAAACTTCACACCATTTTGTTTCAGGATTTCGTGGCGTTGAATCAACACTTTCTTGTTCAGCTTGAACGGTGGCACACCATTTGCCATCAAACCGCCGATAACAGACTGCATATCAAACACGGTTACATCACAGCCTGCTTTATTTAATTCGTCTGCACAAGCCAATCCTGCTGGACCTGCACCAATAATCGCAACATGTTTATTGTTATATTGTTTTGCAATTGTTGGTCTCCAGCCATGTTTTAATGCTTCATCATTAATAAACTGTTCGATTGCACCAATCGTAACTGCACCATCCGGCTCTTTTGCCTTGGTGCACGATCCTTCGCAAAGTCTATGTTGAGGGCAAAGTCTTCCACAGACTTCAGGTAAGTTACTTGTGCTGTTAGAAATTTCGGCTGCCATTTCAATATTGCCATTAGCAACGGCTTCCAGCCATTCAGGGATGCGATTGGATAATGGACAGGCATTGGCACAACCGGGCACACCACAATCAAGACAGCGAGTTGCCTGCGCCTGAATTTTTGCGAATTCAGGCGTTTGAGTAATTTCCTGCCAATCCTGCGTGCGTTGATCGGGAGACCTGTACTCAGCCCCCTCGCGCATCACAACAGGTTGTTTGCCGCGCTTCAATAAATGTGATGCATTTTGCACCAGTTTGGGCCGAAACATATTGCGTACATCCTGAATCGCGAGTGCATCTGTTGGACATGACACCACACAACGTGCACAACCCATACAATCTTCCAATGCGGTAACACGACCTGATTCCTTGCCTTGTTTCCAGACCGGGATACCCATGTCACATACCTGTTCGCAACGGCGGCAGTCAATACACTTATCCTGCTCCATCTTGATACCATAAAATCCGGCATGATTGAGCAAACCAAAGGTTGCGCCATAAGGACACAGGTAGCGACAATAAAAACGATTACCAACGATTGGCGCAATAAAGAAGGTACCGAAATAAGTCAGTGCAATCAGCAAATAAAAACCACCAACAAAACTCACCGTCCATGAGTTGGGTGAAAACTGGGTAACCACCATCACACCTACATAATAAGTAAAGAAAAACCATTTTGAGTGACGCAGTTTCCATGCCCAGTCTGAGCGCAAGGTGCGATCACGAAATGCAAACCCGACGGTCTCACGAATACCGACACAAGGACAGTTAAAGCCACAAATGATTCTGCGACCAAACAGGAACACCAGTGCCAGAATCAAAAAGAAAGTGATCGTGCCGGGAACATGCAATGATGGAAAAACGGGTTGCGCCCACAGGAAACCAACATAGGATTCATAAAAAGGTGTCAGCCACGGTATACCCCACCAGAATACCGTGATCATCGTGACAAGAATAATCAGTCGTTTGCGTGTATAGGAATTTTGTTCCGCAAGAATACGCCAGAGTCCAAAGCCAAGGATAATTGCGTACTCGGTATAACGATTCAGCCAGATTGGATTTTCAAACCAGAATAACCAGGTTTCATTCAGCCAGCCAACAAAGGCCAGTGTGAAGGCCGCCATACTAAATAACTGGATCGGCAAACCATAACGAGACGGCATCAGATCCTGACGAGTACCAGCTGTACTACGCGTCTGATAGGTAATAGGTATATCTTCCAACCGCACTGTATTACTCATATCAATACCCACACAATTTCAAAGCTTATTTGTTGCGAAAAACCATACTTAATATCGGCACAATGTATCTGTGCTACAAGCACATTTTTCTAGAATGTCATAACGTGTTCACTGTCCTTCACCCAGTTGGCCAGCGCCTTCATGGAACCTCTTTCAATTCCATTAATCATGACTGCTTCATCAATAGCACAATCATCAAGTGCCATACCGCAGGCACGCACTTCAAGTCCGCACTCAATCAGTTCTGAAAGCAATTCCTCCAGATTAACTGTACCCTCTGGCACCTAGTGATCTTTATGACCCACTTTGACACCCTCATCCAGTAGATGCCACGCGTATGGACATGTTTTTACTCCTCTACTCCACCGGATAATTATTTTTAAGCCAGTCTGTCATGCCGCCTTTGGCAACATGCACATCGGCAAAGCCATTACGTGCCAACAACTGTGCCGCTTTTGCTGATCGTTTGTCGGTGCGACACACAATAACAATGGGGCTTTCCATATAACGCTCCAGATCAGTTAGTCGCCCGGTCAAATCTTCAAGCGGAACATTAGTCGCCTCGGCAATATGTTTTTGCTCACCAATAAAGTCATCAGCCGTACGCACATCAAGTACCAGAATATTTTCTCCACTATCCATACGTTGTTTGAGTTTTGGAATACTAATCATGGGTTTTTGGCGCAATTTACCCATCAGGCGAGGTAGAAAAGCGACCACTGCAACCAATGCCAATGCCAGCAACCCTTTCTGGATCATGCCTTCACCGCCTGTCGCCGCTTCACGTCCTGCATACCCAAGATAGGTATAGGCAAACCCACCGGGGATCATGCAAATATAACTGGTCAGTATGTAATGGCTGAGTTTGATGCGTGTCAGACCCAGTGCATAATTCAACACATTGAATGGAAATAAAGGCACAAGGCGCGTGAACGCGACAAACCGCCAGCCTTCTGATTCAACGCCTTCAATAATACGTTTTAACTTGCCGCCGGTTTTATCTTTAACCCAGTCTGATGCAAGATAACGTGAAACCAGAAAAGCCAGTGTTGCCCCAATGGTAGCGCCGGTCAGGTTATAAAATGTGCCCCACACCGGACCAAACAAAGCACCGCCAGCCAAAGTAATAATTGAACCAGGCAAGAAAAAGACGGTTGCGATCGCATACACCGCTATAAATAAAATCGGCGCAAACACACCTAACTGATCAAACCAGCTTTTTATCTCGGCTTCATTAAACTGATCGCGATAAACAATCGCCAAGGCAATACCTGCAATCAATACTATTAATAAAATAATTTTGCTCTTATTCATGATCTTTCCACTGGCGACGGTTAATCGCATAATCAGAAATCTTGCCAATAAATGGCATAATCAATATACCGCTCAGCCATGAACAATGCTTACTATCACGGTAAGAACGAATCCCGATTGTCATGCCGGTATGCCCGCCTCTGGGTTGCGCGCGATAGGTGCCAAACAGGCGATCCCACCATGGCAGGCTAAATCCAAAATTACTGTTAGCTTCATCATCTTCAATTGAATGATGCACACGATGCATATCTGGTGTGACGACAAGCAATCGCAGGACCTTATCGACACCTTCAGGAATACGCACATTGCTGTGATTAAACATGGCCGTTGCATTCAGCATTACTTCAAAAATAACCACTGCTACGACAGGTGGGCCAAGCAATAAGATGACAGCAAACTTGATACCCATGGAAAGGATGATTTCTAATGTATGAAAACGTGCGCCCGTGGTCACATCATAATCAAGATCAGCATGATGCACACGATGCAGGCGCCACAAAACAGGAATTGCATGAACCATGACATGCTGAATATATATAAAGAAATCCATCACGATCACGCTTGCAACGATCGCAATTGGAGATGTTATTGGAAAATAGTTAAACAAACCCCAATCCTGCTCTTGTGCTAACAGTGCCATACCAACAGCGGCAGTGGGAAACAAAACTCTCAACACAAATGTATTAAAGAATATCAGACTAAGATTGTTACCCCAGCGTACAATTTTGGATTGTGACAATGCGCGTCTGGGCGCAATCACTTCAAACAATGCCATTACGATAAACACACCCAGAAAAAAACCAAGGCGTATCACTTTCTCGTTTTGCATAACGAAATCTTCCATGTCCTGTTCCCTGTCTTGTTGCACATTTAAATTTAGAAGCTATACTATTCAAGTATTCTCTTGAATTAAAGAATAGTAGGAGAGGCCGGATATGTCAACGCCCAATTTCAAACAAGATCTGCTCCAGCAATTTGCCCGGGTCGGCAAGGCGCTGAGCAATGCTAACCGATTAGAAATGCTAGAGTTTTTAGGGCAAGGTGAATGTGATGTTGAGACCCTGGCTGGCAAATGTAGGCTCACCGTGGCCAACACATCCCAGCATTTACAGCAATTACGCCATGCTGGGTTGGCCAAGAGCCGCAAGGAAGGACTGCGGGTTTATTACAGCCTGACGGGGCTGGAGGTGAATACCCTGCTCCACAGCCTGCAACAAGTGGCCGAAAACAACCTTGCTGAGGTGGATATGCTGGTGAACAAATACCTCAATACCAAGGATGATCTGGAGCCTATTGAGGCCAAAGAACTGTTGAAGCTTGCCAAAAAAGGCAATGTCACTGTGCTGGATGTGCGCCCTAACGATGAATACGAAGCCGGCCATATTTCTGGCGCACTCAACGTGCCGCTTTCAGACCTCCAAAAGCACCTCAAGGAGCTCCCAAAAGACAAAGAAGTGGTTGCGTATTGCCGTGGCCCCTACTGCGTACTTGCTTATGAAGCGGTCGAACAACTACGCAAGAAAGGCTACAAAGTACGCCGATTGGAAGAGGGTTATCCCGAATGGCAAAGCTCAGGGTTACCGGTGGAATAGACTTTTAATACAGCCACGTATATTAAGCGCTATTTATTTCACAATTACACTAAAATTGGTGATTTTTGGGCCGAAACACTAGTGTTCATACTATATTTATTAGTGATGATAACTAACTATAAACGCCCCTTATTTATATACACCCTGACATTGTTCATATTTTGGGCTTTGATAGCCTCCTTTTTGACAAAGCTAAAACTGGAACATAATGAAGTCACTTTTAAAGTGCTGGCCACTACTGAGGTCAGGGCTAATTCCAGAAAAGATGCTGCTGTTCGACTTTGGGCCACTCGTCATGGGCGTATTTATGTCCCTGTTGGTAAAAATTATTCCCCTGATCCCTATTTGGCACAAATGAAGGATCGAGATATCACGACCCCATCCGGTATCAAACTTTCCTTA
>DAOVJZ010000046.1 GCA_030632035.1 Granulosicoccaceae bacterium
CCATTGTCCGAGCAGACTAAAGAAGACATCAGGCAATGTCTTGATCTGATTACTTCCAGAGAAAAAGAACTGAATGAGGAAGCGGGGGTAGAAAACAATGCCAAACCGCGTTTTATTGATGAGCATCAGGATAAAGTAGTAGTATCGTTTGATGCAACAGAATTATCAAAGAAGAACAAAGATAAATAGCTCTTTTATCAGGAGGCGTTATGGCTGACAAACTTCTTATTGTAATGATGAATGCAGATCCAGAAGACGGACCTGCGTTAGTACCCCCCTTGAATCAGGCATGTATTGCCGCGGCTATGGAATTCGAAGTCGAGATTGTTTTTACTGGTCGTGCTGGCAAGGTAATTCAGAAAGGAGTAGCTGAAAAAGTCAGGGCTTCGGAACAAAGCGAAAAATCAGTTTATGATATTTTAAAAGAGGCGCATAACGCGGGAGTGAAGATTAAGGCTTGTGCTCCTGTTATAGAAGAAATTGGTGAAGACACTATTCCTGAACTGGATGAAATAGTTGGAGGCGCCTATATTATCAGTGAAGCAATGGATGCAGATACTGTTACCTTTACTTACTAAATAATAACTATAATCCATGTCGATTACCCCCGAGCACGTAAAAAAAGTTCTAGCCGAAGCCGATCAATTATATTCAGCCGCTGAAGTACAGCAGGCGGTTGATGCTATGGCGATAGAAATTACAAAAAAACTGGAACATACAAACCCATTGGTTCTATGCGTCATGGTGGGTGGTTTGATTCCTGCAGGCTGGTTACTATCGCGTTTAAATTTCCCGCTCAATATGGACTATATTCATGCGACCCGTTATAGAGGTAATACCAGTGGTGGTACATTACACTGGATTGCAAAACCATCCATGCCATTAAAAGATCGAGTAGTATTGATTATTGATGATATTCTGGATGAAGGTATTACACTTTCAGAAATAATAAAAGATTGTGAAGAACAGGGCGCAAAGGAAATTTATACTGCGGCCCTGGTGAAAAAGAAACATGACAGGGGTATCGGGCAAAAGGCAACATTTATCGGGCTTGAAGTGGAAGACCGCTATGTCTTTGGGTGTGGAATGGATTACAAGGGATACCTGCGCAATTTGCCAGGCATTTATGCGGTGAATGAGAATGAGTGAAATAGCAATAATTGGTGGTACCGGCTTAACATCATTAAAGAACCTTGAGATTATACGACGTGAGATGGTCAGGACACCGTTTGGTGAACCGTCTGGACCACTTACGTTTGGTACATTTTCAGGACATGAAATTGTGTTTTTGGCACGGCATGGTTATGGCCATACAATCCCGCCGCACAAGGTAAATTACCGGGCTAATGTGTGGGCACTGCAGGAAACCGGTGTGAAACACATTATTGCTGTTGCCGCTGTAGGTGGTATTGCCGAGGATCTAATGCCGGCAAGACTGGCATTTCCTGATCAAATCATTGATTACACATGGTCACGTGTAAATACGTTTTTTGAAGAAGGACTTTCTGCAGTAACACACATTGATTTTACTGAACCCTATTGCAGTGAGTTGCGCGATAAGATGGTGGCTGCTGCACGCAAGGCTAATCTTGATGCGGTTGAATCTGGTACATATGGAGCAACACAAGGTCCGCGTCTGGAAACTGCGGCTGAAATAAATCGGCTGGAACAGGATGGCTGTACCATGGTGGGAATGACGGGTATGCCTGAGGCGACGCTAGCGCGTGAACTGGAGATTTGTTATGCAACCTGTGCTGTTGTTGCGAATAAGGCAGCAGGGAGAGCAGAAGGGAAAATTACCATGGAAGAAATTGATGCCTGTCTGACGGGTGGCATGGAGAAAGTACGGACACTACTGGAAACAGTCATTCCAACTTTATAAAGAGAGTCAGGGAATAGTTTTTTCAGGCGGTATTTGTGGCAGTGGCTCCGGTTCCGGCGCGGGTGGTGGTTCATAAGGTGTAATTAACGCCAGCATACCAAATTTTGGATGGTCAAAATAATGAATTTCCTTACTGCGCATCCTGCGTGATTCTGTCATTCGAAATACAACAGGAGCCTCTTCGTCAGAAAAGAAATCACTTCCATTAGTATTGATATAAGCTAGATCAGTTTTTAAATGTAAATATCTTTTCAGGCTCACAGTAATAGTGCCATCAACTATTGCATTGGGTTGCTCTGGTTCTATTGTTTCACCATTTTCTATTGTTTCATCATTTAGAGTAGTAAAATCAGGTTTGTCAGTTGTGATATGTATTGCTTGTGCATCATCAGGACTGGAGACATTCTGACGCCATGCAATATGAAGTAATGGATTATAACTTTCAGACTCCATTAATCTTTTTATGGTTTCAGACATTTTGTGGTCTTGTGTGCCAAGTAAAGACAAATTAAGCGGGATAGAAGAAACCTTATCAGGTATGCCTGAATAAACAATGTCGTCTGGTCGAAACAGGTTTATAGTTCCTTCAGTGGCAGGCATTTCTGGAGATAATGGCCATACCTCTGAATTAATACTGGTATTGTTTTTATGTTCAAACAAGACTATTTCGATGTCGTACTGCGGTATTTCCTCGGCATATAAGAGGTTAAAAGAGATCGAAAAAATGAAAATAAGTGATATTATTTTATACATTACTTTAATTAGATACTAACTTCATGAGTTAATTCCATAATATTATGACTGAAATTTTACACGAAAGCGAGATGGAGGAAAGGGTGCCGGTAAGGAAGATATTACATATGGGGGCACCGAGCCTGCTACAGGTCTCGGAAGAAATTCAGGAGTTTAATACTCCTGAGCTGGACAATCTGGTCAAGGATATGCTGGATACTATGTCAGCCATGAATGGAGCGGGTCTTGCGGCACCCCAGATCGGTGTTAATAAACGAGTGGTTATTTTCGGATTGGAAAAAAATCCTCGATACCCTGATGTTGAACCTGTTCCGATGACTATATTGATCAACCCGATCATTGAGAGATTGGATGATCAAATGGAAGATGGTTGGGAAGGGTGCTTAAGTATTCCCGGCATGCGTGGTGTTGTGCCACGTTATCGCAATATTCGTTATCGTGGTTTTGATCAAAATGGGAACCCTATTGATAGAAAGGCAACGGGTTTTCATGCTCGTGTTGTGCAGCATGAATGTGACCATCTGGACGGTATTCTCTATCCAGAACGTATCCGTGACATGAAATTATTCGGATTCGAAAGTGAATTAGGAAACAGTGGTGTTCCAGAAGAATAGACTCTATCCCACATTTTTATCCCAGAGGGCTTAATCCCCTATAGTTCGCCTAAGGGTGCCTACTTTCGCCTAAGAGCGCCTACTTTTGGTGGTGGTGGTGGTAGTGCTACGGGTTAATGTAGATCCTGAAAGTTCTTTCTCACTTCTTCCAGTGAATTACAGTATGCATTTGCATCACCATAATCCAGAAAATTCTGATACCGATCATGCATGGTTTTTAATGCGTGTGCGTGCTTGATTGGGCACCAGTATTGTTCTGTCCTTGCGGCTATTTCACCAACATAGGTGATGAGCCCGCCAAAATAGCTACAAAAAATACAGTTTAACTTTTCAATGATATTCAGGTAAGCCAGATATTGTCGATCAATAATTAGATATTCACTGCGCTTCACTTTCGGAATACCATAGATTGGGAAACAAACCATTTGATACAGACTGACAAAGATATCCAGAAACAGGGCAGGGAACAGGCATAACCAGATAAAGGGGGCAGTCAGGACATTTAAAGGGTTTGCACCAAGAATATAATGCAGGAGGGACTTGGCCAGGTAACGATGTTGTTTTTTTACATCAGGCTCAAATCGAATTTTTTTCTTTTGTATGTAATAAAAAAATTGTTGTTGTTTGTTTTGTATCTCATTGAGTAATTCAGTCTGAGCTTGTCTAATCCGTTCGAGTAGTTCACTGACTCTATCATTCATTACAAGGCTCCATAAATAGCTGAAAGGGGTGGATAATATTGTGATGTTTTTCTAGTCACGAAAATTATCATATTGCAGAGGGAGATCAAGTTTGCTTTCTTTTAATAATGAAATGACAGACTGAAGGTCATCTCGTTTTTTTCCGGTAACACGTACCTTTTCACCTTGAATGGCCGCCTGTACCTTTGTTTTTGAATCCTTGATGATTTTGACTATCTTTCTGGCGAGTGGGGCATCAACGCCCTGACGCAATGTCAGATTTTGTCTGGCCTCTCTTCCTACCAACTCAGGTTCGGCTTGTTCAATACAGGTGATATCAACACCACGTTTGTGCAACTTGGTTTGCAGAATATCCAGCATTTGTTTTAGCTGGAATTCTGACTGCGCCTTCATGGTGATGATATTATCATTGCGTTCGTAGGATGCGTTAGACTCTTTGAAGTCAAACCGTGTCCCAACTTCGCGGTTGGCCTGATCAACCGCATTGGTTACTTCATGCATATCAACTTCAGAGACAACATCAAAGGAAGGCATTATCCTGGATTCCGCAGTTGACCGCTTAGAAGGCAGATTAACATGTTGGCATATCTCCACGTTTTACAGTTCTGGAAAGTTTATCCAATGGGTAAGTCGCTACGACCTGTATAGCATATTGCATTTTGCGTCTGGCCACGTTGCGAATCGTCGCAATAGACTTACTATTGCGACGATTCGCGTCTCGCCAGCCACAAAATGCAACGCACTCTACAGGCCGTTCAACTACGGAGTCCAGGATTATTCACCTTCTTTGATTTTTACCGATTCAATAATGACAGGCTCTGTAGGTACATTCTGGTGCATACTGTGATTGTCAGTACTCACTTGTCCAATCTTGTCTACGATATCCATACCCTCGACAACCTTGGCAAATACAGCATAGCCAAAATCACGTGAGCTATTATTCAGGAAATCATTATCCTTAAGATTAATAAAGAACTGGGATGTTGCACTATCCACTACATTAGTACGGGCCATGGCTAAAGTGCCACGATCATTTTTAAGACCATTATCAGCTTCGTTTTTGATAGGGTCATTGGGTGTCTTCTGGTTCATGTCCTTGTCAAAACCACCGCCCTGGATCATAAAGTCGGGAATTACACGATGAAAAATAGTGCCAGCAAAAAAATCACTTTTCACATAGGAAAGAAAGTTTTCTGTTGAAATAGGGGCCTTATCTGAAAATAGTTCGATGGTGATATCACCGTGGTTTGTTGACATAACTACCATGGGTTTTACTCCTGCTGATTTATTGATTTTTCCTGCGTACAGGGTGTTTGAATAAGAAAATGATAATAACATGAACACAAACATCAGTTTCATGCATTTATGAATGGTTTTAGTCATAAGTATTCCTGGTTGTTGTTGAACCCGTATTAGTACGGGTTAATCGTCTGATGAAAATGCAGATTTAGGTAGCAGGGTGCCATCGGGTAATAATTCCAGTGGCGCCTTGTCTCCGGCATCAGCAATTGCTTTACGTACACACTCGGATTGTTTTATCCCCTGACAGTAAGATTTTATCCACATATATTTGAGATTGGATTCAAGATTTTCCCAGATCGGGCAATATTCAAGATATTTACAGTCATCTGACATATCAGGTTTCCCCTTAATCCTTAAGAACTAAAGCCTATTATGAGAACAATCTGGAGTCAAATAACGGGACTCTATGCGGGCTTTTTCTGGCCTAATGTTTCCAGCAATTTCTCAATAACGTCAAATCGTTGCTCGATCTCGGCCAGATCATCCCTTGCCACACGCAGCTTGGTTTTACCATCAAATTTATAGGTATTGGGTTGTTTTTGAATAAGCTGGATTAATTGAGCTGGATCAATATTGGGCTCAGGGCCAAAAGTGATTCTGGCATAATCAGCGCTGGCATCGATTTTCTTAATACCCAAAGGTGTTGCTGTTAGCTTGAGTTCGGTTACCCGGAACAGGTGTTTTAAAGGTTCGGGTAACAGGCCGAATCGATCAATCATTTCAACACGTATATCTTTTAATGCATCTTGATTAGCTGCACTGGCGATACGCTTGTAAATCAGCAAGCGTGTGTGTACATCGGGCATATAATCATCAGGGATCAGTGCCGGGATATGCAGATCAACTTCGGTACCATGATCCAGTGGACGATCAAGTTCAGGTTGTTTGCCTTCACGCAAGGCCACAACAGCACGCTCCAGCAATTCGGTATACATACCAAAACCGATTTCCTGCATATTGCCGCTTTGTCCTTCACCCAGTAATTCACCAGCACCACGAATTTCCAGATCATGGGTGGCCAGCGTAAAGCCGGTGCCCAGTTCCTCCAGTGATTCAATGGCTTCCAGTCGTTTGCGTGCATCCGCAGTGATGGCCTTTTTGTCGGGCACAATCAAATAGGCATAGGCACGGTGATGTGAACGACCAACGCGACCACGTAATTGATAAAGCTGTGCCAGCCCGAGTTTGTCAGCACGGTTCATAATAATGGTATTGGCTGTCGGAATATCAATACCACTTTCAATAATGGTACTGCACACAAGCACATTGAAACGCTGGTGATAAAAATCCAGCATAACCTGTTCCAGATCATGTTCGCGCATTTGTCCGTGACCCACTCGTACTGTTGCTTCTGGCACCAGCTCTTCAATTTCTTTTGCTTTTTTCTCAATGGTCTTGACTTCATTATGCAAAAAGTACACTTGACCACCGCGTTTTATTTCACGCAAGATGGCTTCACGCAATAAATCATTACGCCATTCGGTGACAAAAGTTTTTATCGCAAGACGCTGGCGTGGCGGTGTGGCAATAACAGAAAGATCCCGAATCCCTGACAGCGACATGTTCAATGTGCGAGGAATTGGTGTGGCGGTCAGGGTTAAAACATCAACCTCGGAACGCAGGGTTTTCATTTTTTCCTTGTGACGTACACCGAAGCGATGTTCCTCATCAATAATTGCAAGTCCAAGGTCGGCAAACTGTACATCATTTTGTAACAGGCGATGGGTGCCAATCACAATATCTATCTTGCCATCAGCAAGACCTTTTAATATATCCTTTTGTTGTTTAGCAGTACGGAAACGGGACAATGATTCCACTTTTACAGGCCAGTCGGCAAAGCGATCGGAAAATGTCTGGTAATGTTGTTGGGCCAGCAGGGTAGTAGGAACCAGCATTGCCACTTGTTTACCACCTTGCACCGCCATAAAGGCAGCACGCAAGGCAACTTCTGTTTTACCAAAACCGACATCACCACAAATTACACGATCCATCGGTTTATCCGACACCATGTCATTCAGCACGGCATGAATAGAATCTTCCTGATCAGGCGTTTCTTCAAACGGGAAGTTGGCCACATAGGCATTGTATTGTTCATCCGGTTCAGGGAAGGCATGTCCCTTGCGTGCGGCACGGCGCGTATAGATATCCAGTAGTTCGGCGGCGACATCACGTACTTTCTCAGCCGCCTTGCGTTTAGCACGCTCCCACTGCCCACTGCCAAGTCTGTGTAATGGTGCCTGTTCCGGATTAACACCGGTATAACGATTGATCAGGTGCAGGGAAGAAACGGGCACATAGAGTTTGTCGCCACCGGCATATTCCAGCATCAGAAACTCGGTTTCGAGATCACCCAGTTTGAGTAGTTGCAACCCGGTATAACGACCGACACCATAATCATCATGCACAACCGGGGCACCCACATTCAGTTCTGTCAGATTGCTGATAATAGATTCAGTGTCGCGCCCGCGCGGTTTACGATGCCGGCGTTGCATGACCTGTTCACCAAACAATTGTGGTTCGGTAATAACAGCAATCGAAGGCGTGGTTAGCAGCGCACCGTTTTCGAGAGGACTGATAGTAATCCCGATTTTATTTTCTGACCCAAGAAAATTATTCCATGTTTCAAATGCTTTTGGATGAATATCTGCGTGTTTCAATACTTCCAGCAGTATTTCGCGGCGACCTGCAGATTCCGCAACAAACAGGATGCGGCCATTAAATTCTTTGGTAAAACTAATCAGTTTTTCTGCGGGTTCATGAACGCGCTTGTTCAGCGTCAGAACAGGCGGTGATTTGGTTTCAAAATTACTACCTTGATCGGCATGTTCAATTTCAAAGCTTTGGAGTTGAATAGAATCCACCTTGTTCAATGAATCCAGCAACTCATTTTCAGGAATAAAACCGATTTCAGGAGATAATAACGGGCGTTCTATATCGAAGCGGTTTTGTTCATGGCGCTCACACACTTCTTGCCAGAAGTTTTCAATAGCAGGTTCTATATTATCCTGCATAACAAACAAGGCACTATCAGGGACATAGCTAAACAGGGTAGAAGTATTTTCGAAAAACATCGGCAAATAATATTCAATCCCCGGTGGTGCCAGTTGTTTTCCAATATCACGATAAACAATGCCATGGTGAGGTGACTCGGGGAACAGTTGATCGAATTTTGATTTAAAAAGTTCAATTGCCTGTTCATCAAGCGGGATTTCACGCGCAGGCAAAAGATGAATATCATTTACCTTATCTATAGAACGCTGGTTTTCAGGATTGAAGGTTCTAATGCTTTCAACTTCATCATCAAATAATTCAACGCGATAAGGATGATGACTACCCATGGGGAAAATATCAAAGATATTTCCCCGCACAGCGAATTCACCATGCTCCATAACTTGTGTTACAAAGTAATATCCCTTGGCGATTAAATCAGCACGTAATTTTTCCAGATTAACCTGGTCACCGGTATTGAGTACAAAACTATGTGCTTCAAGATAGGCACAAGGCGGCAGGCGATGCATCAGGGTAGGGACAGGCACAACCAGAATACCTTTTTTCAGGTCTTGCAATTTATGTAAGGTTTCCAGACGCTGGGAAATAATATCCTGATGAGGAGAAAAAACATCATAAGGCAAGGTTTCCCAGTCGGGGAAAGTAAGTATGGGTAGTTCTTTATCATGTGAACTGTAAAAATGCAGTTCCTGCTCAAGCTGATAACAGGCTGACATATCCGCTGTTATAGCAACGACAACCCCGTCATGTTGATGAGCCGCAGTAATAATAGACAGCGCTCCGGCACTGCCATACAGTTGTCCCCAACGTACAGGTTTGCCTTTTTTTACAGGTAACTGGATGCGTGATTGGAGTGGATAGTTGGTTGTGCTCATGGAACGGGTTGTTTTTACAGGGATAGTAGAGTGAGTTTTGGGCTAAAAATTTCGGGTTCAGAGCCGCTATTGTAAGGGATCGCATACTATTTTTCATAGAATAAATCAGGAAAGAGGGCTTGCAGATGGAATGGGCATTTACCCCGAAAGATGTACAGAATGGCAATGTCGAGTATTCGCTTGGCCAGTTTCGCGAAGACCTTAAAAA
>DAOVJZ010000247.1 GCA_030632035.1 Granulosicoccaceae bacterium
AAGTATCGTTCGATGGAAAAGATCAGGGCACCGTCAACTGGTCGTTAATAGGTGATCACAATGTCAGCAATGCATTGGCCGCGATTGCCGCTGCACGTCATGCTGGCGTACCCACGCACTACGCCATTGAAGCCCTGGCAGAATTTATAAGCCCGAGGCGGCGCATGGAAGTGCGCGGTGTTATCAATGACATTACCGTCTATGATGATTTCGCCCATCATCCCACGGCGATCAAATCAACGCTGGCTGGCTTACGTGCCAAGGTGGGCAATGCACGCATTATTGCCGTACTGGAACCACGCTCGAATACCATGCGCCTCGGTACACACAAAAATACGCTGGGCCCATCTCTAAACAGTGCTGACTCAGTGATGCTGTATTCACCGCCAGATTTGTCCTGGGACTCAAGCACCGTCACCACACAATTAGAAAATAAAGCCAAGGTGTTTACCGACATCGACACTATTGTAGAAACTGTGACTAGCACGGCTCGCAGTGGTGATCACGTTCTTATCATGAGCAATGGTGCATTTGGTGGCTTGCACGAAAAACTACTGCGCTCTTTAGAACAACACTTTGTAATAAAAGCTGGCTCATGAAAAGAGATTGCATAACACTCGCCATAACCGGTGCCTCAGGCAGCCAATATGGGTTACGTTTGCTGGAGTGTTTGCTGGCCGCAGACAAGCAGGTTTACCTGATGATCTCCGCGCCAGCGCAAGTAGTGATTGCCACAGAAACGGAAATCAAACTACCGGGGCGCCCTGAAGAACAACAAGCCTTTCTTTCAGAGCTTTATAACGCAAAACCAAACCAACTCCACGTCTTCGGCCGGGATCAATGGATGTCGCCAGTGGCCAGCGGATCTAATAGCGCACGCGCCATGGTGATTTGTCCCTGTTCATCGGCAACATTGTCTTCAGTGGCGCAGGGTTCAAGTCGGGATCTTATCGAACGCGCTGCCGATGTAATGATAAAAGAACGACGTCAGCTTATACTGGTAACACGCGAGATGCCGGTCTCCAGCATTCACCTGGAAAACATGCTCAAACTTTCCAATCAGGACGTTACCATCATGCCGGCCAGCCCCGGCTTTTATCATCAACCGCAATCTATAAATGACCTGGTTGATTTTGTTGTAGCACGTATACTGGATCATCTTTCAATTGAACAAACACTCATCCCTCGCTGGGGTGAAAGCCTAAAAGAATAAAGGAACGAACAGTAATAGTTATGAGTACCACCACCATTCCCATATTCCCACTGCACGCCGTTTTATTTCCCGGCGGCACCCTGCCCCTGCGAATTTTTGAACCTCGCTATCTTGATATGGTGAGCGCCTGCATGAAAGAAAATAAAGGCTTTGGTGTTTGTTTAATAAAAGAAGGTTCTGAAGTTGGCAAGGCGGCAGACACTTACGAAACTGGCACACTCAGCGAAATATCCTATTTCAATCAGCAACCAGACGGCCTGCTGGGTATCACTGCACAGGGCAAGCAACGATTTAAAATTCTTTCAACAGAAATTCAACCAAATCAACTCACCATGGCCGAGGTTGAATTGCTGGACAACGAGCAGCCTTACCCGTTACCAGAACAATTTTCTGACGCAGCAAAAATTTTACAGGGTTTGTTAGAACAACTTGGTTATCCATTTATAAAAATGGAAAAACATTACGATGAAGCCAGCTGGGTAGGAAGCCGTTTGGCGGAGTTACTGCCCATACGCCTGGAACAAAAACAATATTTCCTGCAACTGGATGATCCACTTCAACGCATGGAACGACTTGCTGCTTTACTGGAAGATATGGAAATTAGTTAACGACACTCCATCATCATGTCAGCAACACATCAAAAAAAACATTCACCGTTTGTAATAAAGAAAACCCGTTCTCCTGGATCACAGGAGAACGGGCTAAGTTAACGAAGGAAACTTCTAATTATTATAATTTTACACAACGAAAAACATCGTACTGATTAAAAACTACCGTTACCCAACCAGTCAGCACAAGATCCAGGGCCAGTACGATTTGTTGCAGCTGACCGCACAATTAATGGACCAGAATTACCCGGGAAGCTTGGATCATGTATTTCAGTTGGAACACCATAGCATTTACCAGCACCAGCATTTACCAAACCTGTGAAACCACCATCCATATAAGCTTGCTGACCGTCGGCACTACGCAAGAAATTAATGAATGCACGACCTTTAGCCATATTCTTAGAAGTTGCTAGTAAAGCTAATGAATAGATCTTGTCTCCGTTAACATTACCAGTGTTTGGAATACCCAAAGTAGCCAGAGTAGTACCATTCATGCCAGTTACATCAGTGTTACCTGCATTGATCTGAAAAGCCAACTCGGTAATCCAGACAAAACCTACGTCAACAGGTTCAAAACCAGCCGCATTCACAACACCATTTGGTGTTTCAACATGGTGTACACGAGATTCATGTGTATTGGCTTTATTCAACACAGCATATTCACAGAACGTGTAATTACCAGCTGCTCCGCAACCATTAGCAGACAGGTCATGTGAAGTATGATTTTCACCAGCATCACGTGACACTAAACGTTCAGCACCAGGTGAACCTGCCATAGGCGAAGCTACTACATTCAAGGCATCTTGAATCCATACAGAAGCCATTTTGGTAGCAGTTTCTTCAGTATTATCAGCATAGGTATATGTCATAGTCACAGACCGATCATTACCCTTCACATAA
>DAOVJZ010000097.1 GCA_030632035.1 Granulosicoccaceae bacterium
AGACGGTCGTTCAATTCATTTTCCGGCAAAAATCCTGCAGCAGTTTCTGGCCCACGATGGGATTAAAGGTTCTTTTGCATTGCAATATGACGACACAGGCAAGTTCTCCAGTATCAGAAAAATTGCCTGACCAAGAGGTGTGATATGAGTAGTAGTGAGATAGGTGGTTGTTCTGCAGAAAACACAGAACCGTATGCCTTGCGTTCAATAGATGACAGTATGTGGCCCGAGTTTGAAGTCGGTGCAGTTATTATTGTTGATCCCGGTGGCATGCTTAGAGACGGTGTTTATATCGTAGCCGATCATGAAGATGAACCTATTTTTAGACAGCTGATAATTCATGAAGAAAAACGTTATCTGAAACCCATTAATGATCTTTATCCTACGCTGGAACTGCAAGAAGACGCCAAGATCCATGGTGTCGTGATTCAGAAATACCACAAACGCAAACGTACTCATTACAATCGTTAATTTTTCCCTATGTCATCGAACAAGCAATCTGTTGAAACGCTTTCGACACCTCGTGATTTGGTGTTGTGGGCAGAGCAGCAATTCAATAATGCAAACCTGTTTTTCGGACATGGTACAGACAATGCGCTGGATGAGGCGGTGTTGCTCGTATTTCATGTGTTTGGCTTCCCGTTTGATGTTAGCGATAAAAAACTGGATTTGCCTGCGGAGGAAACAGAGCGTGCACGTGCTATTGAATTAATTCAGCAGCGCATTGATACACGCAAGCCAGCATCATATCTAATTAACAAGGCATGGTTCCTGGGTAAAGAATATTATGTGGATGAACGTGTGCTTGTTCCGCGTTCTCCCATTGCGGAATTAATTGCGGAACAATTTGTTCCCTGGATTACAGAAAGCGATGTAACGAATATTCTTGATTTATGTACTGGCAGTGGGTGTATTGCTTTAGGTTGTGCAGAATATTTTCCTGAGGCAAACGTGGTTGGTTCAGATATATCAAAAGAGGCACTGGCAGTAGCAGGAATAAACAAGCAACAACATGAAGCCGGTAGCAGGGTAGAGTTTGTGGAATCAGACGTGTTCGATAACATCCCACAAAAACAGTACGACATTATTGTTTCCAACCCACCCTATGTGGATGCACAAGACATGGCCAGTTTGCCGGATGAATTCAAACACGAACCCTCATTGGGGCTGAAAGCAGGTTCGGATGGGCTGGAGATTGTACACAGGATTTTACAGCAGGCCGGCCAATTTATGACGGATAAGGGTATAATCGTGGTTGAAGTGGGTAACAGTCAGGAAGCCTTGATGGAAGCCTATCCAAAAGCCCCCTTTACGTGGCTGGAGTTTGAATACGGTGGTGATGGGGTTTTCCTGTTAACCGCTGAACAGGTGAAAGGGTTGAGTAATTAAGAGGAAGTTATGGCAATAAGGCGCGCAAAAACAGTCGATGAATATGTCCGCCTGATCGATCAGGCTATTGATGAGGTCGACGAACTCAGAATGACCGTAGAATACGATCCAGAGGGTATGCAAGGCGTGCTTAAGTTTATTGAAGATCTGGAAAGGGAAATTAAAACGCTAAAACAACAAATGATCGATGGGGATTATCGCTTTGATAATAAGGATCTCCGGTTTATGATTGTTGTAGAAGAACAGGATGATCGCCTGTTTCCGTTTAAGCATATTTTCCGCATGATCAACGAGACACATAAAAAAGGTCTTGATGTAGATAGCAAAGACTAATTGGAGCAAGCTACAACGTGAAACAAACTATTGAATTTGATATGGACCTGATTAAACGTTATGACGTTTCAGGGCCACGTTATACGTCTTATCCGACCGCAGTCCAGTTTACTGATCAATTTGGCGAAGCCGATTACCGCAAGCAGGCTGAAGCCGGCAATAGCCAATCAGGAAAACCATTATCACTTTATTTTCATATTCCGTTTTGTGATACCGTTTGTTTTTATTGTGCCTGTAACAAAATAGCGACCAAAGATCGCAGCAAAGGCGCTCCTTATCTGGAGCGCGTCTTTAAAGATATCGCCATGCAGGGCGCATTATTCGACAATACCCATAAAGTCGATCAATTGCATTGGGGTGGTGGTACGCCGACGTTTATCAGTCATGCAGAAATGACACAACTCATGGATAAAACCCGTGAGCATTTTAATCTGCATGACGATGACACAGGTGAGTATTCAATTGAAGTCGATCCACGTGAGGCAGATGCCGATACTGTCAAGGTGTTGCGCAAGTTAGGCTTCAATCGCTTGAGTATGGGTGTGCAGGATTTTGAACCAGCCGTGCAAAAGGCAGTTAATCGAATTCAACCTGAAAGCATTACCTTGGCTACACTAGAGGCAGCACGCAGTGAAGGCTTCAAATCTATCAGCCTGGATCTTATTTATGGTTTGCCGCTTCAAACAGCTAAAACTTTTGAACGTACAGTACAACGTGCAATTGAGTTTGGTACAGATCGTATGTCTATTTTTAACTATGCACATCTACCGGAAATGTTTAAGCCACAACGCAGAATTAATGTGGAAGAATTACCATCATCAACCGTAAAACTGGAGATCCTTAAAAATACTATCGATCAGCTGACTGATGCCGGTTATGTATATATTGGTATGGATCACTTTGCCAAACCGGATGATGAACTGGCCGTTGCACAAAGAGAAGGTACGTTGTATCGAAACTTTCAGGGGTATTCTACCCATGCTGAGTGTGATCTGATTGGTCTTGGTGTGACTTCGATTGGCATGGTAGGAGACAGCTACAGTCAGAATGTAAAAACACTGGATGAGTATTATGCCTGCATTGATGAGGGACGGTTCCCGATCCTGAGAGGCTTTACACTGGATGCTGATGACAAATTGCGTCGTGAAGTGATTACCCAGTTAATTTGTCACTTCTCACTGAATAAACAAACGATTGAACAACAGTACCAGATTACATTTGATGACTATTTCAAAATCGAACTGGAACAGCTGAAGTCAATGCAAGACGATGGTCTGCTTGCGCTTTCAAGCGACAAGATAGAAGTCCAACCTGCTGGACGTTTATTGATTAGAAATATCTGCATGATCTTCGATAAATATTTACGCGAAAAGAAAGAACAGCGGTTTTCCAAAGTTATTTAAGCTTCCGCGAACACAAGACAGATCCCCCATAAACAGCTACAATATTCTGCATGTCTGGGAATTCAATTGGAAAATTATTCACAGTAACCGGTTTTGGAGAAAGCCACGGGCTTGCTCTGGGTTGCGTCGTGGACGGGTGTCCACCCGGTCTGGAACTGCATGAAGCAGATTTACAGCACGATCTGGATCGCCGCAAACCCGGTCAGTCTCGTCATACCACGCAACGGCGTGAGGATGACGTGGTGCGGATTTTGTCAGGTGTATTTGAAGGCAAGACCACAGGCGCGCCAATTGGGCTACTGATTGATAATACCGATCAACGTTCTAAAGATTACTCCGATATCATGGATCGTTTTCGCCCCGGCCATGCTGATTACACTTACCAGCAAAAATACGGTGTGCGTGATTATCGTGGCGGAGGGCGTTCATCTGCGCGCGAAACAGCCATGCGTGTGGCGGCAGGGTCCATTGCTAAAAAATACCTGAATGAAAAATACGGTATTACTATTCATGGTTATCTTGCCCAGTTAGGACCGATCAAACCAGCAGTACTGGACTGGAGTGAAATCGAAAAGAATCCATTCTTCTGTCCTGATGTGGAAAAAGTAAAAGAATTGGAAGATTACATGGATGCCTTGCGCAAGGAAGGTGATTCTGTGGGTGCACGTATCAACGTGGTTGCCCGCGGTGTGCCACCAGGATTGGGCGAACCTATTTTTGATCGTCTTGATGCCGAGATTGCGCATGCCTTAATGAGTATTAATGCGGTGAAGGGTGTCGAGATCGGTGCCGGCTTTGATTCTGTTGAACAAAAGGGCACAGAGCATCGTGATGAAATCACACCAGAAGGTTTCCTGAGTAACAATGCCGGCGGTGTGCTGGGTGGTATTTCCAGTGGTCAGGATATTGTCGCCAGTATTGCGATGAAGCCAACCTCCAGTATTCGTATCCCGGGTAAAACAGTTGATATTACAGGCAAGTCGACGGAGGTAGTTACAACAGGTCGTCATGATCCTTGCGTTGGCATTCGTGCGACACCTATCGCTGAAGCCATGCTGGCTATCGTGCTGATGGATCATATCTTGCGCCATCGTGGGCAGAATGCTGATGTAGTATCAGATACCCCGGTTATTCCCGCAAAACCTACTGAGTAACCCAAAATTACATTTAATACCAAGCTGTATTTGAGAAACAATTTATTATATCTTTCCTGAAGTTCTGTTTAAAAGCAATCAGGGAATCCTGCCAATGAAAAGGAATTTCTTCCTGCCTCTGACACTACTTGTATTAGTGTTGACTACTAACTTAGACGCCGCCACATACACTAAAGGCGTTGGTGTTTATTTTGATCAGGATATGTTTACTCCATTATTGAATGAAGATCGTGATTATACTATGGGTTTTGCGGTTGAGATATTTAAGGATAAAGGAACAAATATTTTCGACGGGGTACTTTGTGATATTGCAAAGCACCTTGATTTGCATTGCACCAACAACAAGTCTGCACGTAGTTATATTTTCGGGTCAGTAAATTACACACCGGATAATATTGGCAGTGTTGACTCGGTTCAGGATGATCGTCCCTATGCCTCTCTATTATATTTTTCCAGCAAACGTGTTATTGCCAGCAAGAATAGTGCAGTAGGCATTGAGTTGCAGGCAGGCTTCCTAGGTTTAAAAGTGGGTGAAGAAATACAGGAATATTTTCATGAGGCATGGCGTGGTGTAACAGGGAAAAACGAACCGGTTGACCCACGTGGTTGGCGTCATCAGATTTCAGATGGAGGCGAACCCACTTTTCGTTTCCGGTTTAATAATCTGAATTTATTAAAGAACCGCCACCAATCCAGTGACGGGTGGGATTCTGCGTGGATGTGGGATACCTCGGTTGGTTATCAAATCAATGCCAGCGCAGGACTAATGGCGCGTGTCGGAAAAATAAGAAGTGATATCTGGACAGTGCCTTATGATCCAATTAATAGAGGAAACTTTCTGCCAGCTACAAAGGGAAATGAATGGTACTTTTGGATAGCCGGTCGTACAAGGCTGGTTGGTTACGATGCATTATTGCAAGGTCAATTCAGAAACAGTGATGTCACCTTCAATTCCAGCGACATTGAAAGACTGGTTCTGGAGGGTGCATTCGGATTAACTGGTGGATATGGCCCTCTTCAGGTCACACTGGCAATTAATGGAAAATCAGCTGAAGTAAAAAGTGGAGCAGCAGACCGCAATCATTACTGGGGTGGGTTATACGTGATGTATCGCTATTAAATATTTGTTATTTTATTGGTTCGTAGGACACATCAACAATATAAAATATCTTTTCGCCTTCTGGGAGTTTTACAGTTACCTCATCATCAATGGATTTTTTCATGAGCGCGCGCGCGACGGGGGAGTCCATACTGATAAAACCTTTCTTTACATCAAATTCATCCGGCCCAACTATTCGATAGATAATTTCGTTGCTGTCTTCATCTTCCAGTCTGACCCATGCACCAAAAAAGACAGCAGAAAGATCAGAAGGTTTGTCACGAACAATTTTTAAATCAGGCAAACGTTTTTGTAGATAACGAATACGCCGATCAATCTCGCGCAATTGCTTTTTACGGTATATATATTCAGCATTTTCAGAACGATCGCCTTCAGCGGCGGCGGCCGATAGTGCGGTGGTAACTTCTCTACGCAAAACCCACAAACCATCCAGTTCAGACTGGAGGGTTTCATAACCTTCGGGGGTTATATAGGGAGAGGACTTGGGTTGTGGTGGTCGGTAGCGCCCCATAATACCTTATTCGTGATGATGTCCACCGGGACCATGTACATGACCATGCTCAAGTTCTTCAGCCGAAGCATCACGGACGTCAGTTACTTTCACATCAAAGTGCAGATTCTTTCCTGCCAGAGGATGGTTAC
>DAOVJZ010000222.1 GCA_030632035.1 Granulosicoccaceae bacterium
AGGTTTTGCATATCATTTGTGATGATAAATTTTCCTGCGTGAACTTCCCCAATTATGCTGAGACAGATGGACATAATTTGTTTGAGACTTATGAGGAAGAGGGGCTTTACCATTATTTCATCAAGAAGAAGTAATGCACTAACATTCTATTCCAGCCAGTTAGCGACAATCGGAATAATAACCAAAGCAATCAATGCGGCAACAAAATAGTCGCGGTCAACACCAAAATTGAGATCGAAATCCTCGGGCATATTAGCCGCCAGACTCATAAAAATAACCAGCACTATCAAGAGTAATCCACGATAGTAAACAAGGCCCGTTATTACCACAGCTATCAAAGCCGCCAGCAGGTAGTTAGGCGCAATCCCAAGGCGACTGATCATGTTGTCCGGCAAATTCACGGCGATAGTCATTAGCAGAATAATAAATACCAGAATAAATTTAGGAGTGCGACCCATTTGCATTTTACTGGATTCCGTTCGTAATAATGGCTTTCGTTAAGTATAGATAGTATTTTCAGGAAAACGATTCGGTAGTATAACGCGAGACTTGTAAAGTGTCTGACCAGTAATTGGGGGGCAGGCCGGCTTTGTGTTTAAGGTGTATCAAGAAATCGTAGGGGTCAGGTAAAGATTCCCACACAGAGGGCAGGAAGGTGCCACGATGAGAACCCTCTTCCAGGATAAGCCCATCGACCCCTGGACGCATCTGACTAACCAGTTCACTTTCTGATTTGAATTGCATGGATTCAGCTGGCTGCAGAACTGAAATATGGTACTGTAGTCGTTCAAATTCAAAATCTTTTAATGATGGAAAGCGTGGATCATTAAAAGCGGCAGAAAAGGCATTTTTTACTACATCCAGAACAAGCGGGCGTTCAGCTTCCAGCATACCGATACAACCACGTAGTTGATCATTGATTTCCAATGTCACAAAGGTGGCACGCTTTTCCTGCAACTCATGCGGGTAGTCTTCCACATTAATGGGAAGTGGTTTGCCAGTCAGCAGTCCGTTCTGGATAGATTGTTTTGCCAGATCCAATAACAGTGTGCGATGTTCGTCAGATAATGAATTATTCGAAGACATAGGCACCGTACCCAACCACTCGATCACGATCACCTTCTGTATCACCCGAGTTACGCAAGTCTATGGTTGTTGCATGCAAACCCAGTTTGCGTGCGAGGGCTAACAATCCATTGACTGGAATTCGCCCACAGGCATCATCATATTGAATTTTTTCCGGCTGCAGGTTTTCAATAGCTGATGATGTGCGTTTATCTTGAGTTTGTGCAGTTACATAATCGTTGTAATGACTCAAATCCGAGCTGACCACAATCAATGTTTCCGGGCCACCCCACAAACGTTCTAGCACTTCAGCGACTTCATTCGGAGTGGTATCACCCACTACAAGTGGTACTAATGTAAAATCAGAAAGCACTTCTTGCAGGAAAGGCAGGTGGACTTCCAGACTGTGTTCCATTTCATGAGCCTGATCCAGTATTTTGACTTGAGGCAGGTCACTGATTTGTGACAGGGCATTTTTATCAATGGGAACATTCCCCAGAGGGGTCGCAAATTGTTCGGCACTGCTCATGGCCAGACCATAAAGGGCGACCTGATGAGATGGGCCTAATAAAACAACGCGTTTGATTTGATCACGAGCACTGGAAAGCCGTGCATAGGCACTGGCTGCAATAGGGCCGGAATAGATATAACCGGCATGAGGGACAATCATGGCCTTGGGTGCATGATCGGCTGGTTTCGCCTCACGCAGGAAAGCACCAATCATTGTATGTAATTCCTGCTGGTCAGCGGGATAGAACATGCCGGCTACAGCAGGGGTACGGACTGAACCCATTTGTCATGATCTCCATCAAATTAATCAGTCATTATTATATAAATAATGGCACAATGTTGTAGATTCAACAGCTCTGGCTTGTATTAGGGATTGAAGTTCTTTATGAGGGAACCCATTATATAGGTTATGAACATGAAACAACCCAATCCTGCATTTCCGACCCGTTACTGGCACAAGCTGGATGATGGACGGGTTCAATGTGATTTGTGCCCACGTTTTTGCAAGTTACACGAAGGCCAGAGCGGCTTGTGTTTTGTGCGTGCCAATCAGAACGATCAAATAGTCCTGACCACGTATGGACGTTCCAGTGGTTATTGTATTGACCCCATCGAGAAAAAACCGCTGAATCATTTTTTACCTGGCACACCGGTTTTATCATTCGGTACAGCGGGTTGTAATCTGGCTTGTAAGTTTTGTCAGAATTGGGACATCAGTAAATCACGAGAAATGGATACACTAGCCGATCAGGCCATGCCCGAAGACATCGCGCGCGTTGCACAACAAACCGGATGCAAGAGTGTTGCCTACACCTATAACGATCCAGTGATCTTTCATGAATATGCAATTGACGTTGCAAAAGAATGCCGCAAACGTGATATCAAATCAGTGGCTGTAACGGCCGGTTATATTACAGCAGAACCACGCGCAGAATTCTTTTCCTATATGGATGCGGCCAACGTAGATCTTAAGGCATTTACAGAACGATTTTACTGGAAGCTGACGGGTGCGCATATCGACCCCATTCTTGAAACGCTCATTTATATTAAAAAGGAAACCAATGTCTGGCTGGAAACGACCACCTTGTTGATACCGGGTGAAAATGATTCGGAAAAAGAACTCGAGGAAATGACCCAATGGGTAGTTGAAAACCTCGGGCCAGATGTGCCGATGCATTTCAGCGCGTTCTATCCTTCATGGAAAATGATGGACAAACCTCCTACGCCACCGGAAACACTGACACTTGCACGCAATATTGCCATGAAGAACGGTGTGCGTTATGCCTTTACCGGTAATGTGCATGATGAAGAGGGTGAGAGTACCTATTGTCATTCCTGCGGACAGAAGCTGATAGGTCGTGACTGGTATGAGATGACGGGCTGGAACCTGACTGAGGACGGGAAATGTAATCAATGCGGTACTGTGTGTGCAGGTGTTTTTGAGAAAACCCATGGAAACTGGGGATCTAAAAGACAGCCCATTAATATGGCAACATATACCCAAGCCCCTATATAATAGGGAATCCGGTTTATTCAAAGGTATAAGCAGTGCAGGAAATCCGTTTTAGCATCAGTATCGACTCTGATGAATACATAAAATATTATCAAGGTGTGGCGCGAAGCGTTTATACGATCAGTGAAGACGGTCGTTCAAT
>DAOVJZ010000174.1 GCA_030632035.1 Granulosicoccaceae bacterium
TACTTTAGTTTGTTGATTTATCAGATTTTTTTGTTCTATGTAGTTGAGCCACGGCACAAATTATCCCACAATGGGTTAAATAGTGTGCAAGTAAATTGTGGATGATAGCCATAAAAACAAAAAACGGAGAGCTGGAATGACAGAACAACGCACATCCATGCATGGGCAGTGGTCAAGTCGATGGGTGTTTGTACTGGCTGCAACCGGTTCGGCAGTCGGTCTGGGCAATATCTGGAAGTTTCCATATATCACGGGAGAGAATGGTGGTGGCGCGTTTGTTCTGATCTATCTGGTGTGTGTGGCTGCCATTGGTATTCCTATCATGATGGCCGAAGTCATGCTGGGGCGTCGTGGGCGTCAGAGTCCAATTAATACCATGCGTGTGCTGGCAGAGGAAAGTAACAAGAGTCCGATGTGGCAGTTTCTGGGTTGGTCAGGCATGGCAGCCGGTTTCATTATTATTTCCTATTACAGCGTGATTGCTGGTTGGGCATTAGCCTATGTGTTTCGTGCCGGTGCCGGTGTATTTGAAGGTGCCACTGCTGATGGCATAAACAGTATTTTTAACGATCTGGTCAGTGATCCGGAACGTTTATTGGCATGGCATACCATTTTTATGGTAATGACGATTGCGGTTGTGGCCAGGGGCGTAAGAAGTGGTCTGGAAAAGGCCGTGCGCTGGTTGATGCCGATGCTACTTATTCTATTACTGATATTGGTAGGTTATGCATGGAACACGGGTGATTTTTCAGCCGGACTCAAATTTCTGTTTGAACCGGATTTTAGCAAACTTAGTAAGGAAGGTATCTTGGCTGCAATGGGACATGCCTTTTTTACGCTCTCATTGGGTATGGGTGCCATCATGATGTATGGCTCCTATTTGCCAGCTGGTACATCGATTGCCAAAACATCTATTATAATTTCAATCGCGGATACGGGCGTTGCGTTATTGGCTGGCATGGCAATATTCCCATTGGTGTTTGCCAATGGTCTTGAGCCGGGAGCAGGGCCAGGGCTTATTTTCAAGACCTTACCACTGGCCTTTGGACATATGGATGGCGGCACCTTGTTTGGTACCTTGTTTTTTGTTCTGTTGGTGTTTGCGGCATGGACATCAGCCATTTCATTGATTGAGCCACCGGTTGCATGGTTGGTTGAAAATAAAAATGTAAATCGTGTATGGGCGGCAGTAGTAACAGGTATTGGTGCCTGGGTATTGGGTGTTGGCACTGTTTTATCATTTAATAAATGGAGTGATGTTAAATGGTTTGATAAAACCATTTTTGACTTGCTTGATTATTTAACTGCCAACCTCATGTTGCCACTTGGCGGATTCTTTATTGTTTTGTTTGCGGCATGGATCATGAAACGCGAAATGAGTAAGGATGAACTGGCTATTGAGAATCCAAAAATGTTTGAATTATGGTATTTCCTTGTGCGTTATGTCACGCCGATTGGGGTTATCGTAGTGTTTTTGAAAGCCATTGGTGCGATTTGATTCTACGGTATTCTAATTGTGCCTGACGTTAATAAATCTGCACTTGTTCCGTATTCGGCAAAAGAGATGTACGATCTGGTTGCAGACATTCCGGGTTATCCCGTTTTTCTCCCATGGTGTGGTGATTCAGAAATACTGTCTACTAACGGTGATGAGGTCAGGGCACGGATTGTTCTTGCATATAAAGGCATACATAAATCATTCACCACCATTAATCGAAATCAGACAGACAAGATGATTGAAATGCGACTGCAGGAAGGGCCGTTCAAACATCTGCAAGGGTTCTGGCGGTTTGAAAGTTTACGTGAAGATGCCTGCAAGGTTTTACTGGACTTGAATTATGAGTTCTCAGGCAAAATATTACAGATGACAGTAGGGCCGGTATTTAATGAGGTAGCAAATAAGCTGGTAGATGCATTTTGCCAGCGTGCGGTAGAGGTTTATGGAAAACGCTAAAAATTTTCGAATAGAAGTGGCTTATGCCAGGCCTGAAAAACAGGTGATTGTGCCGGTGATTGTGGAACCGGGAACAACTATTCAGCAGGCTATTGAATTATCTAAGGTTATTGAACATTTCCCCGAGATTGATCTGACTGAAAACAAGGTTGGAATTTTTGGTAAACTGAGCAAACTGGATACCGAATTACGCCCTAAAGATCGTGTGGAGATTTATCGGAAATTGATTGCTGATCCCAAAGAAGTACGCCGAAAGCGTGCGGCAGAAGGCAAGGCGATGAAAAAAGGCACTAAATAGATATTGAATATGAACAGAGCATACGACATTCCCCATAATCTGGAAGACGGTATTAGAGAAATCGCAGCTAGTGTCACTTTGCCTGCACCATTGTCTCCAGAAAAAAAGACTGTACTGATTCAACACATAAAGCAGTTGTTGAAAAAAGAAAACGCCGTGCTGGTTGCTCATTACTATGTTGATGAAGAACTACAGCGTCTTGCTGATGAAACGGGCGGCTGTGTTGCAGATTCACTCGGTATGGCGCATTTCGGGAATACGCATCCGGCTACGACACTGGTTGTGATCGGTGTGCGCTTTATGGGTGAATCAGCCAAGATACTGAATCCTGAAAAACGCATTCTCATGCCAGACCTTGAAGCCAATTGTTCACTCGATATGGAATGTCCTGCTGATGATTTTTCTGCTTTTTGTGATGAGCATCCAGATCGCACAGTTGTGGTTTACACTAATACCAGTGCAGCTGTAAAAGCGCGTGCTGACTGGAATGTAACCTCAAGTAATGCAGTCAATATCGTGCGTCACTTGCACGAACAAGGTAAAAAGATTATCTGGGCACCGGATAAACATCTTGGACGCTATGTACAACAGGAAACCGGTGTGGATATGTTGCGCTGGATGGGTTCCTGTGTGGTACATGATGAATTTCGTGAAGATGAATTAAAAGAACTCATGCAACAAAATCCGGAAGCTAAAGTACTGGTCCATCCTGAATCACCGGAAGCGGTTGTTGCTCTCGCTGATTTTGTGGGTTCGACTTCCGGTATTATTAAATATGCGCAACAGACCAGTGCGACTACATTAATTGTGGCTACGGATCTTGGTATTTTTTATAAAATGCGTGAAGCCGCACCGGGCAAGAAATTACTGGTTGCGCCTACAGGCGGTATTAGTCCTACTTGTTCGATGTGTGCACATTGTCCGTGGATGGCAATGAATGGACTTGAAAATCTGGCTTCCGTACTTGAAACAGGGATGAATGAAATCACTATTGATGAAGACGTTAGAAGGAAGGCGCTGGTATCAATTGAAAGGATGCTTGAGTTTTCACGTTCTAACGCGATAGTTGCCGAGACAAAACGTATTGCTGTTTAGCCCAGTCAGGTTTTGAAGACTAATTTTCTTCCCGTTCTTCTTCTTTTTCGAAGTAAAAAGTCTCTTTCATGTAATCAATAAAGCCGGTCGATTTCTCTTCGATATAAACATCCGGCATTTCTTTTTGGTCCTGCATTACCAGACTATTATTTTCCGGTTTCACATCACCTTCAATACGCAGTAGTTTATCGTTTTTGAAGAACAGTGAAATACGGTGCTGCTTGCGTGCTTCGCCACCGGGCTTGTAGCTGTAAATGTAATCCCAACGATCCTGATGAAACACATCCACAATGACTGGTGTGCCCAGGACATATTTGACCTGACGTTTGGTCATACCAGGATGCAGTTTATTCAACATCTCATCTTCAATGACATTGCCTTGCTGGATATCAATCTTGTATACATCCGGAACCAGAGAACAGGCACCCAGGACAAGAGTTATACAAACAAAGAGGGATTTCAGTAAATTACGCATAAATCAGTTTATTAAAATGTTGGCTCAGGTAGAATGATACCCAAGTTTATAGTCGGATGCACATATTCCGGCGGAGAAAAAGTTTGGAAAGCAGTGATCTGAAAAAATTGGGCCTCAAGGCGACTGTTCCAAGGATGAAAATCCTCGAGATTCTGGAACAAAATGACTCTCGCCATATGAGTGCAGACGAGCTGTACAAATTGTTAGTAGACTCCGGAGAAGAGGTTGGACTGGCCACTGTTTACCGTGTTTTGACCCAGTTTGAATCTGCCGGCA
>DAOVJZ010000048.1 GCA_030632035.1 Granulosicoccaceae bacterium
ATTTGCAATTGCCCAACCTTCCAAATGCGGCATTTTATAGACCGGCATTTTCTTATTACCACGCCCATAATCACTCAGAATACGTTTAGGGCCTTTGTCCAGATTCCACATATCAAGCAACACCAATCCATCTTCACCAAATAAACCGGCAATGTAATAACGTCCATCAGATGTAATCAACCCATCATAGGGTTGGCGACCAATATTTTTGTATTTTCGGATTTTGGGGTTTTGAATATCCTGCATGTTCACTACCCAGATTTCTCCGGCATCATACAGACTAAATACAAAATATTGTCCCGGTGCATCTACAAGCCCAACTACCTTTGAGGCTTTGTCACTGCCTTTATAAGCAGCAGGAATATCTGAAAGCATTTCCAATGTATGTGCGTCAAAAATACGGACACCGCCCGGCTTATAATTGGAAACTGCAATTAGTCGACCATCTTGTGAAATCGCACCGCCAATACTGTTGCCGGCCTGAATAATACGTTTATCAATTTTATTCTGTAACACATCAATTTTTGTCAAACCACCATCACGACCAAAGACATAGGCAAAACGTTCGTCTCTGGAAAACACAACTGAGGCATGTGAAAGATCGCCTAACCCTTCAATACGCGCTAAAGAAGTTCGATTAGTCGTTTCGATGATTTGCACACTGCCATCTGCTCTTTCGATGACCACACCCAGGTCACCTGTTCCACGTAATGTACTGCATGCACTTAATACAAAGGACAGCATCACAATATAAATGGTCTTTTTTATTCTAGTTATCACTTGCCTCTCCTGAATAAAGGTAATCTACCAGCCACTCAACTTCCTGACGAGTCAGCATTGTTTTCCATGGCGGCATAGGTGTTCCACTGCGTCCATACAGTATCGTATTTACAACCAATTCTCTAGGCAAACCAGCCAGACGATCCGCTAACAATGACGGCCCCAGGCCACCTTTTAGGGTAAGACCATGACAAGAGCCACAATCATGTTTTAATAAATGGATTAGACGTTCCTGTTGGGGAAAAGTGATTTCAGATGCCAGGGAACCAACAGGGAAAGACAGTGCAAAAAAAAGAATGCAGGCTCTATGCACCTTTTGAGTATTTATTCTTTTGATACTTTGCATTTTGAGAGTCAACCGTAAACCAGTCAAGGGAGCCCGCTAACGTTACAACCTGACCGATTACAATCATAACAGGTGCTTTAAAATTCTCTTGCTCAAGATCTTCCTTTAATTGACCCAATGTGGAAATGCACGTACGTTGTTGTGGTGTTGTACCGTTTTCAATACCGGCAGCAGGGGTGTCATCGGACAAACCAGATTGAACAAGTTGTGTACGTATCTCTGATAAATTTGCCATTCCCATATAAACCACCAGGGTCATATCCGGATCAGCCAGTTTATCCCAATCAAGATCCAGTGGTTTATCGCTACGGCAATGTCCAGTTACAAAACGAACACCATTTGATAATCCACGATGGGTTAATGGGATGCCTGCATACGTTGTACATGCAGATGAAGCAGTGATCCCCGGTACTATTTCAAAAGGAATTTTATTTTTGACCAGTTGAAGTGCTTCTTCACTACCGCGCCCAAAAACAAAAGGATCTCCACCTTTAAGTCGTACAATACACCGGGTTTTCAGGGCCAGGCTAACCAGTAGCTTATTAATCTCTTCCTGACTAAGATGGTGTTTACCCGTTTCCTTGCCAACAAAAATACGTGTACTGCCTGTTGGCACCAGATCCATAATCTGTTCTGAAACCAGGCGATCATAAATAACAACATCAGCCTGCTGCAGTAAACGCATTGCTTTTACTGTTAACAGGTCAGGATCTCCGGGACCTGCTCCTACAATATAGACACAAGCTTCTTTGTTTACGTTGTCGTTCAATCTTGCTACCTCAAACTACTGACTGATAGTGATTACTCTACAATCACCATGCCTTTCATCTTTTCATGCGGGCCACATCGATAAGGATACTTACCCGGTTTATTAAAGGTCTTATCAGTACTTTCTTCCGGAAAAAAATAATCTGGTTCTTCATCCCCTGCTTGCTCAAACCATACGCTATGGTATTGGCGCTTTTCTTCATTAATCCAGCGTACTGTTGTTCCCCGTTTTACAGTGATGGTTTGCGGTTCAAACTTATGGTTCTTTATCTTTACCTCTACAACAGAACCCGGCTTATCGCCGCCTGCCTGCACAGTTACTGCAAAACTGATCAACAGTAATCCAATCAGTAATTGTCTCATTTATGCCCTCCTGTCCCGAATTCTCGAGCGTCAGAGGGTATAAATTTAACGTTATTACTCGTGTCAGGCAAATAAACCCTGACAATGACTATGGCTACTGCTTAACTGCGTTGATTTCAGCCTCATCATTATCTAGACCAAGTTTATATCCCAGCGATACGTGATGGAATCGAGCATTGGTATAGTCATCATGAATCGCGATACTGAGGTTATATAAATTATCTGCTTTCAGACTGATATCACCTGGCTTATCAGACGACAGCTTGCGTTTCATTGTCACTGTCCAGGTACCATTAGCCAGCACCCCATTAAACTCAACGCCTTGTCCGCCCTGCATCTTGCGTTCGGCAAGAATATCACCATCTTCAGATGCGCCACTGCTCTTGTAACGTAAAATATCCATAAAGTGGCCTGCAGTCAGTTCTGATTTTATTTCATCCTCAGATTTGAGCTTGTCCCAACCACCACGCTTTTTACCACCCTTGCCTTTGACCTCGATTTCAGTGCGGCTTTCTTTCAGATACTTGGTGATAGAATTTTTCGTGTCCAGACGCTGTGCAACGGTGCTGCCTTTGAGTGTGGCTTCATCTGGTTCATGTGGCATGGAACTCGCATCATGGTGGCAGGTTGCCCAACAACCGGCACGATCAACATATTCCACATCATCGGTTCCAAACATCACAGCTAGCTTGATCTGGTTATCCGGATCCATCTTGCCACCATCAACAAAAGGTACCGCAACATGTTCAGTATCCGGCCACTGGAATTGCATATACAAGTATGTGCCATCATGTGCGGCCTTGGCTTGTACTGCAATGCCAGGACGCTTACCAGGAATTGGTGTTGGTTCTGCTTTTTCACCGGTCACCATTTTGGTACCCATTTCCTCAGTTTCTTCCTCATGACAATCAAAACAACGATCGCCTGCCTTGAATGGACGCGAACCACCATGATCACGTCCATTAAGAATCCACTCCATTGAGGTTTGACCTGGATAAAACAAACCGACATTCACAGGTTCTATCTTGCTCCAGTCAACTGATATATCACCACCGGTTGATGCTGAAGATGCGCTTGGAGCAGGAGCAGATGTTTCCTTCTTGTCTGATTGAACCACTGGTTTTTTCTTAACACCACCTTGGCTAAACTCAACCCACTGTGGCGGAATTTCACGCTTGTGTTCAGGATTTGGTTTTTCTATCTCAGCCAACTCTTCGTCTGTTAACTGATCGTGAGCTTTTGAGTGTGCAATGCCTTTATGGCAATCAATACAGGTATTACCATTTGTCATTGCATTTAAATGTTGTTTGCGTGCGCGCCCCTTCTGTTCCTCTGGCTGCATGCTGGCAAAATCATGACAGTTGCGGCATTCACGTGAATCCGTAGACTTCATTGCTGCCCATACACGCTTGGCGAGATACAAACGTTTTTCGTTAAACTTCTCAGGCGTATCAATACTTCCTAATGCTTTATGCAGTAACTCATTACTCGCTTGAATCTTTCTTACAAATTTGTGTACCCAGGGATCAGGTACATGACAATCTGAACAGGTGGCCCGTACACCGGAACCATTTTTATAGTGAACTGTTTTCGTGTATTCCTGATAGACATTCTCTTCCATTTCATGACAGGAAATACAGAATGTTAATGTATTGGTGGCCTCCATCGCTGTATTGAAGCCGCCCCAGAAAACAACCCCAGCAATCATAAACACAATTGCCGCACCAACGGATGTTCCCAATATAAGCTTGCGGGAGAACAAGCCTGTTTTTACATTTGAATTAGTCATTATTAGTATTCACCGTGTCCAGTTTAAATAAATCTAGAACTATCATTCTCTGATGCTATTAACTATAAAAAAGGCGGACACTCGAACGTGCCCGCCTTTTACTGTTGCTTACGTCATAAATCTATATACGAACCACAAATTATGTTACGTGGTTTGTACGATTATAAACGTTGAACTTACCAGTTGGTGTAGTCAAACCCTTGATGCGTGCCTTCTCTTTCAGAGTCTTCGCATCATAAATAACGATTTCACCATTAGGTTTGCTGCTTTCCTTACGATTCCATACTGAAACCCAAACTTCGGAACCATCTTTGTTGAATTCCATATGGACAGCAACCTTACCTTTTTCTTTGGTAACGCGAATGGTCTTGACAATCTTGCGTGTCTTCTTGTCAAAAACTTTCACACTCTGCTGGATTTCAACTTCAGGATGTTTGGTTTGATCCGCCCACACATACTGACTTGTTGGATGGGTACGAATAAATACACCAGCACCGTCTGTTTCAACTTCGTAGCAGACCTTCCATGCATTGGACTTGTGACCTTTAGGATCATTACCCCAAACAGTGACTTTACCAACACCTAGATGGGTTGTGCCGCCAACAGGACCACATTTTGGATCGTTCCAGTTAGCGCCTGGTCCAGGATGTGGTTTCTTGTCAACATTGATCATCGCTTCCAACTTGGCTGTCTTGGTATCAACAACAACCATCTTGTTAGATGCGTTTGCCGCAATCTGGAAGTAACGACCGCTTGGATCATAGAAACCATCATGCAAATACTTGGCTGAATCTATCTTAACAATATTCAGGTTATCGATATCCTTGTAATCAACCTGCCACATCTGACCCAATTCTTTTGCAGAAACCAGGAAGCTGGTCTCATTAGGGTTAGTGTAAATAGCCGCTACACGTGATTCGTTAACATATTCGCCGTCAACATTGACGCCACGAGTAGAAACAACCTTCACTGGGTTCATGGTTTTGGCATCTACGATAACGAAATGTGGTGGCCAGTAGCCGCCGCCAATAATGTACTTACCATCACCTGTTACAGCAACGTCACGTGCATCATAAGCAACCTGGGTTTCAGCAACCAACATCTTGTCTGGTGTTTGCCAAAGGTCAATCTTGTTCATCTTGCCATCACGACCCATGGTGTACCAGAAACGGCCAGTATCTTTAACATGGTCTTTCTTGTGGTGCTCACTGCCCTTGATAACATGTACCGCATAACCCGCGTTGATATGCGCAATAATTTCATGCTTGTCACCATCGATGATTGCCACTTTACCGGCATCACGTTCAATCACAACAAAGAAATTTTCCCAGTTGCGACCATGAAGCGGTTTGGTTGGATAGTCTTTTGGCTGAACATAAACCTTGGTGCGTTTTTGCATCAGAGCAAGAGACATTTCAGGTGGAATTGGTGGCTCCATCTGGATATAAGTAGCCAACATCTTGATTTCTTTCTTACTGAAGATGTCGTCAAAGTTGTTCATACCGCCTTCTGTACCAAGACCAATAATACGCTCCAGACGTTTCTGGCCTTTCTTACAGGTGTCCTTTGGTACAAGACTTTTACCAGTCGCACCCTTACGCAATACGCCGTGACAACCTGCACATCGTTGGAAGTACATCGTCTTAGCTGTTTCGAAGTCTGTTTCCGACATCTTGGGCGGGCTTTTCTTACAGCTGTTCTTCGCCGCCAGAGCCGGGCTCGAAACAAGCCAAAGAGCAGACATTAATATTGCCAATGCCGCTGTTATCGTTTTCTGGTATTTCATATCATTATTCCCTCGTAGTATGGTGTAAATGCAATAGAAGTATATTAGCAAGTGACTATATACCTGTTTGCCAAAATCACAGCCTTGATGTACGTCAATTGCTTATCTGTATACTTGGCTCGCCATGTTCGGTAAATATACTATCTTTATGATTTTATTGTATATATAACGTATATCCACATACTGCCAACCATTAAGATATCATTTTAGACTAATTCTTAAAGATGTGTAGATTGCGCATATTATCTGAAAACAGTAACCTATAAACACAATAATTATTAATTTATCGTCGTAGTCACTAATGGGGGGTTGAGTCATCGAATTTCTTTGGTACACAGTAGCCGCTATTGCTCTCTATCTGGTTTCAGACTGGATTCTGGTGCTAATTGAGCGTTTCAGGGGGGGGGGCCTGCCAAACAGGAACCTGTTCTTCTTCGGTATTATTTTTGTTCTCGCTATAGTGACTTTTGAAGTACTCCAGCGACTTCTGGATGGATAGTCACTATCCCAACATCTTGTGTAATCGGGCATCCTGATTCTTGAAGTGACCACTAAACCAGATAGCCAGGACCCCTTTTAACCGGCCTTCATCAAAGCCTTCATTGAATTCATATTGATCCATGATGTCATTGATGTCATCCAGCAATTGCTCATGCTCATCCTTATGCTCCGAATAATGAGTATAATTCTGCTCACGCATAATTTTTTCTTCCAACGCAAAATGGGCTGAAGTCTTGGCATGAATATCACCGAGAAATTGCAGGATAGTCTCTTTTGAACGGTCATTACTCATGCTTTCATAGAGGCTATTGATTAAACCAATTAGTTCCTGATGTTCTGTATCTACATCCTGAATACCGGTTTCAAATTCTTTTTTCCATTCGATCAGTGACATGGTTAGCCCCCCTACTTGAAAACAAACATGTGTTTTTCACGTATGAAATTAATTATAAAGTTCTGGCGAGATCTGAGATCTATCCATTCTGATTTTTCATAATCAAACCCCTCCTCTCTCTTGCTATCACGCATACGTACAATCAGATGATGGCGGCCTGAAGTGATCATAAACTTTTGGTTAAAAACAGACTCTCCATCTTTCCATAGACCGGAAGGTTCAACCACACCATAGTACACCTGTTTATTATCCAGCAACATCTCAACATGTACTGATAATCTTTCGCGTGGACAATCCATCGTCTGGCGCATATTAGGTGCCATTTTGGCAATTTCCTCGGCAGTAAATTTTCTGCATTTTCCCCTCAACTGTCCAACGTGGTTAAAGGTCAGTCTGATAACTGCCTCTTCCGGAGTAGTATTAACGTATACCGGTTCTGTTGAAAAATAACCTACCACAAGCGCAAACAAAGCATACAATCCCAGTTGCCCGAGTATTTTTATGCCCTTAATCACCATGCTTCGTCTCCTTACCATGGGAGTGAAGCGCTTTACGAACACCTGTTTTGATCGGTTCCAGTGAATGCAAGGTCTCACGGAAATCCTGAATTGCCTTGTCCAGTTCCTTCTTGGGTGTTTTCTCACCCCAGCACTTTGCAATGCGTTCGATAGGGACGCGTTTTCTTAAATAGGGATCTCTTTCACCGGCCAACCGTTCTTCCATCCAGGTAACGCCAAAGCGATGAAAACAGCTTTCCTTTGAACATCCCGTTAAAAACACACCCTCTGCATGGTGACGACCGATCACATAATCAATAAATGAAGGCGGTAACATGGCTATGCAAGGTAACTTGATGATGCCAACACCCTCTGATTTTAGTCGATTCAACTCAGGGCCATGTTCACAACCAAAGACAACAACCCTGTCCTCCCCTTTCAGCTTTTCAGTTTCCTTAAGCAAGTCCTCACGTAATTTGCTTAAAGGGAGATCGGGTAAATCAATACCCGGTATTAATTCTGATCTTTGTCGATACGGTGTTGATGTTGGACAGGCTCCGACACAAATACCACATCCGGTACACAGCGTAGGATCAACAATAGCCTCTTCCTTGAATTTTAAACCATCAGTACGAGGTTGCATCACAACAGCGGCATAAGGACAGTCTTCGAAACAACGTGTACACCCGTTACAATTATCAAGACTAATCACCGCTGCCGCCGGTTTTTTAACTGGCCAGATGAAAGGCAGCAGACAAAAGAATACTGTCGGGATGAATAACAAGGCCCAGACAGCCCCCATTGACCAGTCACCAATCAGCGGATAAACCATAAGGTAAAACCAGTCCAGCCCAACCTCTCCTGTCACTTTGGATAGATCTGTCGGACCCTGACTAACGGCTGGTTTGATAAAAGAAAGGATTAACAGCATCGCCATGGTACCAATCGCCAAGGCACGAGGTGGATTAACGATGGGACGGCTAATCCTCAATACATGAAACCAAATAGCAAATACCAGAAACAGAGGCAAACCAAGCACATGGATAAATGCCATCAAAGTGAAGAATCGATCACTGATACTTTCTTCTGAAATAAAATTACGTACCATGGGTTCGATAAAGATGGGTAACCAATCCAGCAATTCAGAGCTGGTTACGGCAATGTACTGTGCCAGTTGATCCCATACCAGCCAGTAACCGGTGATCCCCAATGGAAACACCATCCATATCAGCAAAATGCCTGACAGCCATGAATACCAGCGTACGCCGCTGAAACGCCCCCTGAGTAACTCACCCATCAAATGAATGAGCAGCGTTATAATAGCGCCATCAGAGGCATATCGGTGCAGGCTGCGCATCACCCCGCCCAGGTACCACTGTTCATGGGTCATGTACTCAACAGAGTCAAAAGCACCAAAAATACTGGTCTCGAACAGGATAAAGACATAGATCCCGCTGACCAGCACGACCCAGAAGAAGAAAATGGTCAATGCCCCTAGATAATGAAAAGGATTTCCTTGGGTGCCAAAAATAGCGCCAAACCCTTTTTCCATATACTGGAAAGCGTCTTTGCCTAAAGATAATAATTTCATGAATAACCCAGATTCCAGATTGGTAATAACTAAGTAATTTAGTCAGGATAGCAGATGGTTGAATTTAACGGCCATGATCTAGATCAAGTCAGAACGTGAGCGTTTATTGTGACGATATTCTTTAAACAAAAACCAGAAACCGCCCCCAATAATAGTGAATCCGATGAACATACCTATGAATAAGGAATAATCAAAATGATAAGAATCCGTTATCGGATCATAACTGGTACAAAACAATTTAACCTTGTTTGTAAGCAAGGTTAATGTTGTGTCATCTGATTTCTCGCCAAATACCAATTGCTTCAAAGGCTCAACAAAGGCTTGTGTCTTAATCAGATCCCCATACACCTGCACATGCACCTTGCCCCCCGCTTCAATGATAGTAGCCTGTGTCATGTGGTCATAACCCTTGGGGGAACGCTGATAAGTAAAGCCCAGGTCACGCGCTAATCTTTGTATTGTATCTGCATCCGTACTCAGGAAATCCCA
>DAOVJZ010000149.1 GCA_030632035.1 Granulosicoccaceae bacterium
CGTACTGTGCATCCTAACTATCGCAAGACAACACAAACTATTGTTCGTAATCAGGGTATCCAGTTGGAAGAACTGGATTACGATCGCAAAAGCGGTTTTATTGATCCTGATTCATTACCCGACGATCCGGGTGATGTTACGGCATTGGTCATTCCACAGCCCAACTTCTTTGGTGTACTGGAAGAAGTGGATGTGTTAACTGATTGGGCACATGCACATAATATTCTGGTAATCGCAGTTGTAAATCCATTATCACTGTCGATTTTAAATGCACCGGGTAACTGGGGCAAAGACGGTGCAGACATTGTGTGTGGTGACGGACAACCTATGGGGATCCCGTTATCATCCGGTGGTTCTTATTTTGGTTTCATGGCTTGTAAACAACAACATGTACGTCAAATGCCGGGTCGTATTATTGGACGCACAACCGATCTGGATGGCAAGTCCGGTTTTGCATTAACACTGCAAGCACGTGAACAACATATTCGTCGCTCCAAGGCGACATCCAATATCTGTACTAATCAGGGTTTGATGGTGACAGCGGCCACGATCCATATGGCATTGATGGGTGCAGAGGGTTTGGCCGAAGCAGCCAGAGCCAGTCACCACAACACACGTATGTTGGTGGATCAATTAACCGGTATTGAAGGTGTGAGTACGGTCTTTGATCGTCCGGTATTCCATGAAACTGTATTACAACTCGATACGCCGGTTGATGATGCGATGCGCATACTGGCTGCGCACAATGTATTAGGCGGATATGCATTAGCGGATGATTATCCGGAGCTGGAAAATTGCATACTGGTATGTGCCACCGAGACACGCACGCAGGCTGATATGGATTTCTTTTATGAAAAGCTGAACCGGATTTTTAGTATGCAACGCAAGGTACCGTGTCCGACAAAACCAAAAATGTAACTGGTTCTGGGGTTGGTTGGGGATAGAACAATAATAATTTTCAACTTACAGAACAGGAGAGCAAGATGGCAACAATTACATTACAAGGCAATGAGATCCATACCAATGGTGAATTGCCTGCAACAGGGGCACAGGCACCAGACTTTAAACTGGTTGATGGTGATCTGAATGATCGCGGTCTGGCTGATTACAAAGGTAAAAAGAAATTACTGAATATTGTGCCCAGTCTGGATACCCCTGTGTGTGCGACATCAACACAGAAATTTAACGAAGCAGCAAAGGGACGTGATGATGTGGTTATGTTGATCATTGCAGCTGATTTACCTTTTGCCATGACACGTTTTTGTACGGGTGAGAAATTGGACAACGTAATTCCACTGGCCATGATGCGTTCACGCAACTTTGCCAAGGATTATGGCGTGTTGATTAACGATGGACCGCTTGCCGGTATTACGGCACGTGCAATAGTTGTCATTGATGAAAATGACAAGGTTGTTTACACAGAAATGGTACCGGAAATTGCACAAGAACCGGATTATGAAAAGGCACTGGCCGCACTTTAAAAATTATGTTGATATTTGAACAGTCACAACCCGGGCGTCGTGCGCAGACGCAGTCAACGAAGTTGGAAGCCAGTATGGATATTCCAGACAAGTTCCTGCGCAAGGACAAACCACTGCTGCCGGAAACATCCGAGATGCAGACGGTGCGTCATTACACCCGCTTGAGTCAGAAAAACTTTTCTATTGATACCCATTTCTATCCACTGGGTTCCTGCACTATGAAGTACAACCCGCGTGCGTGTAACAAACTCGCGATGCTACCGGAATTTTCCATGCGTCATCCATTGGCAGCGAGCAGTCACAGTCAGGGTTTCCTGACCTGCATGTTTGAATTGCAGGATATGTTAAAGGAAGTCACCGGTATGAAGGCGGTATCATTGGCACCCATGGCCGGGGCACAAGGTGAGTTTGCCGGCGTGGCGATGATTCGTGCCTATCATGATGCACGTGGTGATAGTGAACGTACTGAAATTATTGTGCCTGATGCTGCGCATGGTACCAATCCGGCGACGGCGGTAATGTGTGGTTACAAGGTAAAAGAGATTCCGACGAACAGTGATGGCGATGTAGATATTGATGCATTGAAATTAGCCGTGGGGCCACATACAGCCGGGATCATGTTGACCAACCCATCAACATTGGGTGTGTTCGAACGTCGGATTATGGAGATTGCCGGGATTGTACATAAGGCCGGTGGCCTACTTTATTATGATGGTGCCAACCTGAATGCGATTTTGGGTAAAGTGCGTCCGGGTGATATGGGTTTTGATGTGATTCATATGAACTTGCATAAGACCTTTTCCACACCACATGGTGGCGGTGGTCCCGGTGCCGGTCCGGTTGGTGTAAATGAAAAATTGATCCCTTATTTGCCGATTCCAATGGTGGCTAAAAAGGATGATGAATATTATTTGCAAACCGAAAAAGATTGTCCGGATACCATTGGCCGTTTGTCTGCATTTATCGGTAATGCCAGTATTCTGATGCGTGCCTATATCTATGCACGCATGCTGGGTGCTGAAGGCATGGAACGGGTAGCCGAGTTTTCAACATTGAATGCCAACTACATGATGGCCGAGTTGAAAAAGAAAGGTTTTGATTTAGCCTTCCCAAATCGACGAGCCACTCATGAATTTATTGTGACACTAAAACGTCAGTCAAAAGAACAGGGTGTGACAGCGATGGATTTTGCCAAGCGCCTGCTTGATTTTGGTTTCCATGCGCCGACAACCTATTTCCCGTTACTGGTGCCTGAGTGTTTTTTGATTGAGCCCACTGAAACAGAATCAAAATCCGAACTGGATGGCTTTATTGATGCCATGCAAAAGATTCAGGAAGAGGCAGAAGCCAATCCGGATAATGTGAAGGGCGCACCCTATACCTTGCCGGTACGTCGTTTGGATGATGTTAAGGCTGCGAGAGAACTGGATTTGGTCTGGAAGCCTGAATAAGTTGCACGAAAGTCTTTTCTCTCAATACGGCGTTGAAAAGCAGCTCAAAATACTCATTTACTAACGTGTAAATTCCGTTTTTTCGCTGCTTTTCGCCTTGTCTTGAAAGAAAATCCAATTCGTGCAAAGGTCGCAGTCAATCTGGTATTCTCGAGAAGTTATCTCTATAAGGTGAGTGAAGGACACTATTAACCACCATGGCGCATCAAAAAAACACAGGGATGAAACGCATATGGCTTGCTACTAGCTACTCCTTGAACCGGGTCATTAAATGCGTCATCGTTTAAGACAACTATCATTTTTGGTTTTATTTGTTTTTCCTGTCATTGTCTTTGCGGGTAATTATGACAAAGGCTTGTTGTGGAAAATTGAAAAACCGGGTGTTGCCGCAAGTTATGTGTTTGGCACGATTCATCTGGAAGATGCGCGTGTTATCACCATTCCCAATATCGTCAAAAAAACATTGAGCCAGAGTCGTAGTTTCACCATGGAAATATTGTCATCACCACAGGATGACAAGTTAGCCGCTATGGCGATGGTATTTACTGATGGTCGCAACCTGAAACAGGTGCTCGGTAACGACCTGTTTAAAGAGGTCGCCAAGGTTGCGCAAAAAAACGGTATGTCAGAATCCAGTATCATGCCGTTTAAACCGTGGGCCATAATGATGTTGTTGAGTCTTCCTCCACCCAAGACAGGTTTATTTCTGGATAAAAAATTACTGGGTATGGCTAATGCAAAAGGCAAGCCATTACATGCGCTGGAGACCATGGAAGAACAATTGAGCATATTCAATGAGGCCAGCATGGATGATCAGATCCATATGTTGCGTGAGACTATTGATGACTACGAGGCTTTCCCGCAGGAAATAGAGGATATGATAAGAGCTTATCTGGCACGCGATCTAAAAACCCTGTTGGCTATTAGCAAGGACAAGATAAAGCCGGGAGACCGGATCGTAGAAAAATTCATGACACGCCTGTTTGAAGATCGCAATCACAAAATGACCAAACGTATGCAGGTAAGACTTAATGAAGGTAATGCCTTTATCGCATTTGGCGCATTACATCTTGCCGGTGAAGAGGGTGTGTTACAGTTGTTGGAAGATAAGGGATACAGGATTTCAGTTGTTTATTAGTTAAGAGTTTATTCGTGGTGAGTCCTTCGATATACTCAGGACGAACGGGAAATTTAATATAAAGGTACTCATTATGTCAGCACTGATTTGCGGTTCTTTTGCCTATGACACCATCATGGTGTTTCACGATAAATTTAAAAATCATATCTTGCCCGACAAGGTGCATATTCTGAATGTGTCATTCCTTGTGCCTGAAATGCGGCGTGAGTTTGGTGGTTGCGCCGGTAATATTGCCTATAATCTGAAACTATTGGGTGGTGAACCATTACCAATGGGCACCGTGGGTAATGACTTTGCACCTTATGCAGACTGGATGGACAAGTGTGGTATCAGTCGTGATCACTTGAAAGTGGTCGACAGCACATACACTGCGCAGGCCTTTATTACGACCGACATGGATGATAACCAGATCACAGCCTTTCATCCCGGTGCGATGGGTTTCTCGCATGAGGTGACTGTTGAACAGGCCAATGGTATCAAAGTGGGGATTGTGTCTCCCGATGGGCGCGAAGGCATGATCGAACACGCGACCCAGTTTGCTGAAAACAATATCCCGTTTATTTTTGATCCCGGTCAGGGCATGCCCATGTTTGATGGTAATGAGTTACTGGATTTCATCGACAAGGCCACCTATGTCACCGTGAACGATTATGAAGCTGAACTTATGCAGGAACGCACCGGTTTGTCACCGCATGAAATTGCCGAGCGTGTTGATGCCCTGATTGTGACACTGGGGCCGAAGGGATCACATATCTATACAGATAAAAAACGTCATGAGATCC
>DAOVJZ010000182.1 GCA_030632035.1 Granulosicoccaceae bacterium
GGTTGATCCGTTATATCCATTCAACCGGTGCTTCAGCGTTTTTTGTTGTAGTTTACATGCATATGTTCCGCGGCATGATGTATGGCTCGTATAAGAAACCACGTGAGTTGATCTGGATCTTCGGTATGCTGATTTATCTATGCCTGATGGCAGAAGCCTTCCTGGGTTATCTGCTTCCCTGGGGGCAGATGTCATACTGGGGCGCGCAGGTCATTGTGAATCTGTTTGCGGCATTTCCGTTTGGTATAGGAGAACCGTTGTCTGAATGGATTCGTGGTGACTATGTGATTTCAGATGTCACGCTGAATCGTTTCTTTGCCTTCCATGTGATTGCAGTACCGTTTGCATTAGCTGGCCTGGTTGTAGCGCATATCCTTGCATTACACGAGGTGGGCTCAAACAATCCGGATGGTGTCGAAATCAAGAAGAACAAAGGGCCTGATGGCAAACCGTTAGATGGTATTCCATTTCATCCTTATTACACGGTAAAAGATATTGTCGGTGTGGTTGTATTCCTGATTATCTTTGCACTGGTTATGTTTTTTGCACCGGAAGGATTTGGTTACTTCATTGAAGCGCCGAATTTCGAGCCGGCCAATCCGCTTAAGACACCTGATCACATTGCACCGGTTTGGTATTTCACACCGTTCTACGCCATTTTGCGTGCCGTGCCTTCGATAGCGGGTTCCGCTTTCCCGGGTGTGGTTGTGATGTTCGCGTCAGTTCTAATTTTGTTCTTGTTGCCGTGGATGGATCGTAGCCCGGTCAAATCTATTCGTTATCGCGGAACATCATTCAAAGTATTATTGTTCCTGTTTGTGATTGACTTCTTCATTCTTGGTTTCCTTGGTACCCAGCCAACAACGGATGTGTACATAATAATGGCCCAGATTGGCACTATCTATTATTTCGTTTACTTCTTTGCTTTGATGATTCTTCCGAAGTTTGAGAAGACCAAGCCAGTACCAGAGAGGGTAACAGGATGAAAAAAATAATTATTGCTTGTTTATTTTTTGTATTGCCTGCCTCTGTGTTTGCATCAGGTGGGGCGAATTTGATGCATGCTGACAATGACCTGCATGACAAGGCATCACTACAGAACGGAGCAAAACTGTTTGTTAACTATTGTTTGAGCTGTCATTCAGCCAAGTACATGCGTTTTAACCGTATGGGTCGCGATCTGGGTATGACGGATGAGCAGGTCAAGGAAAACCTGATGTTTACAACCGACAAGATTGCGAACACCATGGACATTGCCATGAAGCCGGAAGATGCCGAGCGTTGGTTTGGTACACCACCACCGGATCTGTCAGTCATTGCACGTGCTCGTGGTACTGATTGGTTATACACCTACTTTATGTCTTTCTATGAAGACAAGTCTCGTCCTTTTGGCGTGAACAATGCGTTGTTCAAGGATGTAGGTATGCCTCATGTACTGATGAAGTTACAGGGTAGACAGGCACTGGTGAAAGATGAAGATGGTACGGACAAGCTGGAACTGGTTGAAACCGGCACTATGGATGAAGAAGAATTTTCAAATGCCATGCGTGATCTGGTGAATTTCCTGGAATATCTGGGTGAACCAATCAAGACAACACGTCAGGCGATGGGTTACAAAGTCATCCTGTTCCTGCTGGTTCTGCTGGTTCTTGCCTATATGCTCAAGAAAGAATACTGGAAGGACATACACTAAACGAAAAGTATTCGTTTGGTAATTCCAATATTCAATATTACAAAGGGAGCTGCGTTTTGTATCTCCCTAAACTTTTTATTTAACTAATCGCTTAGGTTTTCGGAGAAAATACTTATGGGTGCACTTATTGCTAACCGTCGCTCGGCAATGACATTATTTTCGGGTGATACATGTGTCTATAGCCATCGCACCCGCATTGTCCTGGCTGAAAAGGGCATTAATTACGATACTCAAATAATCGATCTGGACAACAAACCAGAAGATTTGATTGACCTTAATCCCTATGGAACCGTACCTACTCTGGTAGACCGGGATCTTTCGCTTTTTAATTCACGCATCATTATGGAATATCTGGATGAACGTTTCCCACATCCACCATTAATGCCGGTTGAACCCGTTGCGCGTGCGCGTACCCGTTTGATGTTGCACCGTATTGATAAAGACTGGTATAGCGAGTTTGACATTATTGTTCGTAACAAGGATAAAAAGGCGGTAGACAAGGCGCGCAAGGAACTCAGAGATGGTTTGACCGCGGTTACTCCAATATTTGAACAAAAAGCTTATTTTATGAGTGATGAATTTACCTTGCTTGATTGTGCAATTGCTGCATTGTTGTGGCGTCTGCCTTTTTACAAAGTTGAATTACCACCTTCAGCAAAGGCAATTACCAAATATGCAGAAAAAATATTTGCTCGTGAATCATTTCAGGCCAGTTTGACCGAGGCCGAACGCGAAATGCAACCATAAGTCGGGTGTTCCATGACACCCAGCCGCCCCTATATTATTCGTGCCCTCTATGAATGGATCACTGATAACGGCTGGACGCCATATCTGCTTGTAGATGCGCGTGCCGAAGGTATCGTAGTTCCATCAGAGCATGTAGAGAACGGGAAGATTATTCTCAATATTGATTCTCAAGCCGTATATGATCTCGAACTGGGTAATGAATTCATTCAATTCAGCGCGCGTTTTGGCGGGAAATCTATAGAGATTGTTGTTCCTGTTAAAGCGGCACTGGCAATTTATTCCAAAGAAAATGGTCAGGGTATGGTCTTTAGTGAAGAAGACTGGGATCCGGAACCACCTGTCGATGGTAAAAAATCACCTCACCTGAAACTGGTGGAGTAACCATTCCCGTTTTTTGTACTAATCTTTTTTCAGGATTAGCCAATCTTTAATTGTTCTTATGATTGAACCCGTCAGGGCTGATATTACACAGCTGCATGTTGATGCCATTGTGAATGCCGCCAATAACTCGCTTTTGGGTGGCGGTGGTGTTGATGGCGCAATTCACCGAGCCGCTGGTTCCGCGTTACTGGATGCGTGTCAACATTTGAGTGGTTGTCCAACCGGGGAGGCACGTATTACACCGGGATTTAATTTACCCGCTCAATATATTATCCATACCGTTGGACCTGCGTGGCAAGATGGTCATCATGGTGAAAAACAATTACTGGAAAATTGTTATCGCAATTCTCTACAGTTGGCACTGGAGAACAATGTAAAGACTATTGCCTTTCCCGGCATCAGTACCGGTGTTTATAGTTTTCCAAAAGACAAGGCGGCTGAAATTGCAGTTAAAGTGATGCGTGAGTTTGAATACAGGTTTGAAAAAATAATCCCCTGTTGTTTCAGTGAGGGCGATCTTGTTCTTTACCAGAATATATTGTCTGGTTGATATTTTGTTTTTTACAGGACAATGACTGCTTTCGACCCAAAGCGGACGCTCGTAAGATTATTTCTGAGTGTCTGTTAACACCGCATAGCAGACATCCAACATTTATAACTGATTTGTATTTATAAGCAGTAATTCACTGGAGATATCTAACTCGTGCTTATTGTAAGTAATTGATATAAATAGAAGTACGGTATATGTTATGTCCTATGTCCCAATAACAAGGAATTAGTTCCGTTTTTTGTCCCTCAATAACAGCACTGGTAATGCTTAAGTAATTGCTTTGTTATCAAATAAGGTCTTAATTGACATAGGTTTGCAGGGCGATAACAGGAAAAAACTCCATTAAACAGATGTTAAACACATGCCAGAAATCATTTGATAACAAGAGGAAAAAGTTATGATTACTATTTCACAATTAACTGAGTTGTTAGGATGGGCATCAGTAATCAATGTTGGCTATCTTTTTCTAGCTACCATAATTCTTATATTTATGAGAGGAACAGTATCTTCTATTCATAGCAAGATGTTTAATATAGACGAAAAGGAATTAAGCTCTAAGTATTTTGATTTTTTGAGCAATTA
>DAOVJZ010000036.1 GCA_030632035.1 Granulosicoccaceae bacterium
CAATAACAGGCGGTGTTAATACTTCTCTGGCAGTAATAACCGGCTTTTCTTCTGTTATTATTTCAGGAAGCGTGTCGGGAACTTCTTCCAGCAAGGCTTCTAGATAAACACCTAATGCCTGATGTTCACCAATGAGTAATGAGTCTTTTGGATGCTTGCTCATACAGCGGCGACAATCTCATTTTCACTGGATGCCGGACCAATCAAACTATCCAGTAACTCACTGTATGCCTGTATACCTCTGGTTTTGGCATTCATCATAGACAATGGAATACCGGCACGACTGGCTTCACGAAACTGGGTATCCACAGGCACAACCTTGTCCCACAATTCCTCTTTATAATTATCCTGCAGATACTGAAGTGTTTCCTGCGATGCACGAGTGCGACGATCAAACATGGTTGGAATAATCAAATGTGGTAAAGGTGGTTGACGTGTATGATTAATCATCTTTAACGTATGCAACATACGCTCCAGCCCCTTAAGCGCAAGAAACTCTGTTTGTACTGGCATGAGTAATTTTTCACAAGCGGCCAATGCATTCACCATCAACACACCCAGCATCGGTGGGCAATCAATAATAATATTATCAAATTGATCGGCCAATGGTTTAAATGCGCGTGATAACACCAGTCCCATTCCTGCCTTTGCACCCAGTTGTCTATCTAATGTTGTCAATGCGGTTGATGCCGGCATCAAATAAAGATGATCAAACCGGGTGTTACGAATCAGGCGCTCGGTATGTTCGAGGCTGGTATCCTGAAACAATGTGTAAACACTGTCTTCAACACTGTCAGGATCCAGACCAAAATAACTTGTCAGGGAACCATGGGGATCAACATCTACCAGTAAAGTATTGTGACCTCGACCAGCCAATAAACCAGCAAGCGATACGGCTGTTGTCGTTTTACCAACGCCCCCTTTCTGATTGGCAACCGTCCAGACGATCATTTGCTGGACTCCTGTTTCGCCTCGTTCTGTTTATTAAATTCACTCTTGATATCAGGAATAATGCTGGGTCTGGCGGGTAAACCCATGAACAAACTCTTGTCCAGTAATGATGGTGGTGAGACAGGCTGAATAATCATAGGAATATTACCCAATTCTGCTCCGGGTAGTTGTGCAGGTCCAATATCCAGTACGCCCCCAGATTGATCTATTGTCTTAAGCACTTCAACAGGTGGTTTAACTTTTGCCTTCTCTTTCCTGGCTTCCGGTTTTGGTGCCTCCTTCTTCACCTCAACAGATTTAACCGGTGCAACTTTCTTTTCTGGTTCTGGTTCCGGCTCATCCATGATACGACGTGGTGTTTCATTGGTAGAAAGCACCATTACAATACGGTTATTTTTTTTACGTCCCTCAGGCGTTTTATTACTAACCAGGGGTTGGTGTTCACCATACCCTATTGCTGCCAAGCGTGATGGATGAATACCCTTTGATTGAAAATACCTGACCACACTCGCCGCACGTGCCGCAGATAACTCCCAGTTGGTTGGGAATTCATCTGTTCCAATCGGTATGTTATCGGTAAAACCTTCTATCTGAACGGCATTGGGAATGTCTTTAAATATACTACTTACTGCTTCAAGTACCGGAAATGCACGTTGTCTCAACTCTGCAGTACGCGGATAAAATGAAATATCTTCTTTCATCTCTACTTCGACCCATAGGTCACTGGTTCTGATGGTAAGTAATTCTTCCGCAATCAATGGTGCCAATGCTGTTTGCAGCTCTGACTTCACCTTTCTTATCAAATTGCCTCTAGGTGTGCTAGAAACCGCATCCTCCTGAAAAGGGCTTGCCTCCGATTCACCTATGGGTTTCATAGATGCTTGGCTCGGTTCACTCTCACTTGGCTGACCCGGATTAGGCGACTGAAATTGTGCCTGACGTAAATGTCGTATTCCTTTTTGTTTGGTCTTTGATTTTCCCAAATCAACAGATATGCTCTGAGCTGCCTCTGGTGATGATTCAAAGACAGCAATCAATGAATCAGAAAGAACTCGATACTTACCTTCATTGACAGAAGAAATGGAATACATCACAACAAAGAATGCAAATAATAGCGTAATAAAGTCAGCATAAGAAACTAGCCAGCGTTCATGGTTTTCGTGTTCCTCAGGTTTCTTTTTGCGGGCCATTAGCCCCTAACCAACCGCGAGGAAACTACGTAGTTTGGTTTCAATATTGCGTGGATTTTCACCTTCAGCAATGGCGATAATCCCTTCTACAATCATATCCCTGAACTGGGTCTGATGATGGATGAGTGTCTTCAACTTTCCTGCAACAGGGAGAAAAACCAGGTTTGCAAACCCCACACCGTAAATCGTTGCCACGAATGCCACCGCAATACCCGGGCCCAGTGCAGAGGGATCGGCCAGATTATTCATCACATGAATCAACCCCATAACCGCCCCGATAATTCCGATGGTTGGACTATAGCCTCCCATCCCCTCATAGACTTTTGCACACTGCGTATCAAAATGTTCTTTTACTGATATTTCAACTTCCATAATACCGCGAATAGTCTCAGGCTCACTGCCATCCACCAGTAACTGCAAGCCTTTTTGGGAAAAGGGGTCCGGCTCATCATCAATCAGTCCTTCCAGTCCCAGTAAACCCTCCTTACGCGAAATACGACTCCACTCAAGAATTTTATCAACTGCCTGGGTTGCTGCAATAGAAGGAGGAAAAAATAACCATCTGATTTTTGTAAGTGCAGACAGGAAAACTTTCATTTCCGTCTGTACCATCAACGCGCCAACCGTACCACCAGCCACAATCAAAAGCGCGGTCACCTGAACTAATGAATCAAGGTGACCACCTTCCAGCCAGTTACCAACCAGTATCGCGCCGATACCCATGGTAAGACCTATAATAGTCATAATATCCATGATTATTCCTTACCCTTAAGGGTGTCCCCGATATTAGAAAGTGGTAAAACCAAATCAACCAATCCTGCTTTTGCAACTGCCGCCGGCATACCATAGACCACACAACTGTCCTCGTCCTGTGCCCAAACGGTTGCGCCATTTTGTTTTAATTCACGCGCACCTTCACAACCATCTGCACCCATCCCTGTCAAAATAATAGCCAGTGTGTTTATTGATTCCGTGTCGGCAATCGATTTAAACGTGATGTCCACACTGGGCTTGTAGGTTTGTCCTGGCTTACTTTCACTAATGCGTATTACCTTACTTGTCTTTTTATCCTCTATTGTCATTTGCTTGCCGCCGGGTGCCAGATAGGCCGTTGCCGGTTTAAGCACATCACCATCAATAGCTTCCTTGATAGTGATTTCACATTGTTGATCCAGTCTCTGGGCAAAAGAAGGAGTAAAACTGGCCGGCATATGCTGGATCAATAAAACCGGTAATGGATAGTCAGCGGGTAATTTAGTCAACACCTCTTGTAATGCAACTGGTCCGCCTGTCGAAGTACCAATAGCAACAATGTCATAATCCGATAAGGTGGGAGCTTTAATTGAAGCAGGACGTGCTGGCGCTGGTGCTGATTCTTTTTTCTCTGCAACCGGTTTACGCAAATGTACATGAGCTCGCTTACTGCCCAGTATTCTGACCCGTTCACAAAGCAGACGCTTGGCTTCTTCCTTGTTTTTAGAAATGTCTTCAAAACGTTTTGGCAAGAAATCGGCAGCACCTGCATCCAGTGCATTCAATGTCGCCTTGGCACCATCTGTTGTCAGGGTTGAAAACATTAATATGGGAGTCGGTCTAACTTCCATAATCTTTCTAACCGATGTAATACCGTCCATAACCGGCATTTCAATATCCATGGTAATCACATCGGGTTTGAGTTCCTGTGTACGTTCTATGGCCTCCTGACCATCATTGGCAGTACCTATTACTTCAATACTGGAATCAGTTGCAAGAATCTCACTCACAACCTTCCGAAAAAAAGCAGAATCATCAACGACGAGCACACGAATGGCCATAAATAAATATCCTTTTAGAACCTGCCGGCATATGCCTGAAGCATTTCGGGAACATCAAGAATCAGCGCAATTTTACCATCACCGGTTACTGTCGCTCCGGCAACACCTTTTGTTCCATGCAGCATGGTACCCAATGGTTTAATAACCACTTCTTCCTGCCCTAATAATTGATCCACAACAAAACCCACATGCTGATTACCAATTGACACAATCACTACATGTGCTGATTCACGTTCAGCTGCTGAAGCAGAGCCGTTGACTAACCATTTTCTCAAATAAAAGAGTGGTACTGCCTTTCCACGCACAATAACTACTTCCTGACCATCAACCACATTGGTCTTGGTAATATCCATGTCAAAAATTTCATTAACGCTGGTTAGAGGCAAGGCAAAAGTCTGATTTCCCAATACCACCATTAAGGTGGGTAATATAGCTAATGTTAAAGGTAGCTTGATAAGAAAACGTGAACCTTTTCCTAATTGTGATTCAATTTCAACTGAACCATTAAGCTGTGCAATACGTGACTTAACCACATCCATCCCGACACCACGACCCGAAACATCGGAAATCTCCTGTTTGGTAGAAAAGCCGGGTGCAAAGATCAGGTTGAAACAATCCCGATCATCAAGACGTGCCGCCGCATCTTCATCCATTAAACCTTTTTCTACCGCCTTCTTGCGTAAAACCTCCGCATCCATTCCTGCCCCGTCATCTTCAATGGTCAACAGGATATGATCGCCTTCCTGTTCTGCGGAAAGTAATACCGTTCCCTGACGAGCTTTGCCTTTTTTCTCTCGTTCATCTGGCATTTCGACTCCGTGATCAACAGCATTACGCACAAGATGAACTAATGGATCGGCAATGGCCTCAACAAGATTCTTGTCCAGATCAGTCTCTTCACCAGCAAGTTCAAGGCTGACTTCTTTCTTCAAGCTCCTTGCCAGATCCCTGACAACACGTGGGAAGCGTCCAAACACTTTCTTGATCGGCTGCATACGTGTCTTCATAACAGAAATTTGCAAATCAGTGGTAACAACATCCAGATTTCCAATCGCCAACGACATATCATCTTCGACATCACTGGCTTTTAATCTGGATAACCGGTTACGCACCAGCACCAGCTCACCCACCATATTCATAATGTCATCAAGCCGTTTGGTATCAACACGAACAGTGGCTTCTGCCTGAGGTGCCTCTTTTGCTTTTGCCGGCTTTTTAGTTTCTTTCTTTGCCTCTGCCTTTTTCGCAGAAGGTTTAGCCGATGCTTTCGGTTTTTCAGCTGGAGTTGATGAACCTGTACTGGTTGGTGAAGCACCCTTACCATGTAAATCATCCAGCAAGGCGTCAAATTCATCTTCGCTTATTTCATCAGATTGACTCGCTGCAGATGGTGTCTCCTTTTCGGGCGCACTAGCTTCAGGCGCACCAGCAAATTTTCCTTCACCATGCATTTCGTCCAGTAAGGCTTCAAATTCATCATCAGTGATATCATCACTGGCTGCAGGAGCGGGTGTTTCAGATTGTTGTTCAACAGCGGAAGATTTGCCGCTTTGCGATGCATCCAGAATGGCCTCAAATTCTTCGTCCGTGATATCGTCTGCATTTGTTTCGGAGGATTCAGGTTGGGCTTGCTCTACGGGTGCTGATTCAGGGACTGCTGCCGGTGTACTGTCTGCATTTGGTTGAGCAAATGATGCAATCAGTGCTATCAATTCCGGATCAGCCGGTTCAGGATCAACTCCAGCACGGACATTCTCAAACATGTCCTGAAGAATGTCTGTAACAGGGAGAATGGCATCCATGAGTTCGGCATCAACTGCACGATCACCATTACGCAAAATATTAAAGACATCCTCTGCACAATGGCAGAGTTCAACCAAAGCGGTCAAACCAACGAAGCCGGCACCACCTTTAATGGTATGGAAACCGCGAAATACGGCATTAAGTAAATCTTTATCATCCGGACTCTGCTCGAGATCGACCAGCTGCTCTCCCAGTTGATCCAGGATTTCACCTGCTTCGACCAGAAAGTCCTGTAGTATTTCATCATCAAGATCGATCGCCATTATAAGAAACCTTATGTGGATTCATTTTTCTAAAATCCAAAACTTGAAAGTAAATCGTCCACTTCATCCTGCCCTGATACAGTGTCACTACCTTCGTCCAGGCCAGGAACAACTGGGCCAGACAGCTCTGATTTATCCTGTTTACTGTCTTTCTTGTCTTCTTTATGAGTAATCTGGCTACCAGAAACCTTGATCAGGTTAACCAGATTTTCTTCTACTTCACTCACCAGAGTGATAACACGACGAATAATTTGCCCTGTCAGATCCTGAAAATCCTGTGCCATCAAAACTTCATTCAAATTCTTCTTTATTTGTGAAGCATCACCAATCAGGAATTCAAGATAAGAATCTACCTCTTTAGATAGCTCCCTGAATTCACCAGGTTCCATTTCGCGACTAGTAAAACGTTTCCAGTCTTCTTTGATATCATTTGCGCGTTGCAACATTTCATCACAAAGTGGTACAGAACTTTCAACTGCAGTCAGCGTACGATCTGCTGCTTCTTCTGTCTTTGTGATGACGTAATTCAAACGCTCCTTTGCATCAGGTATTTCGTCCTCTGCCATCTCATTGATACGAGAATCCAGTTTAAAGTTGCTGAGTGCTTCATGCAGTTCCCGGGTCAGCTTCCCTACTTCATTAAATAAACTGGCCTGGCGCTTAGCAACCATTTCATCCAGCAGCTGGTTAATTCCTGCTTCATCACCCGTATTAACAAGCTCAGCCAGTTTTTTGGCATCTTGCATATAATCATTTGATTCTTCACCCACACACCTTCTCCTGGTAACCCGCCAAACTACTAACCATCAATACGTTCAAAAATTTTATCGAGTTTTTCTTTTAACGTGGCGGCAGTAAATGGTTTAACAATGTAACCATTCACTCCAGATTGGGCTGCTTCAACGATCTGTTCACGCTTTTGTTCTGCGGTAACCATAAGGACAGGTAGCTTGCATAGATTGGGATCAGCACGTACGGCTTTGAGAAGGTCAATACCCTGCATACCAGGCATGTTCCAGTCAGTGACCAGAAAGTCAAAATCGCCTGCATCTTGTAATAATGGAAGTGCGGTAGCGCCATCATCTGCCTCATGGAGATTTTCAAACCCCAACTCCTTGAGCAAATTTTTGACGATCCGTCTCATTGTGGAAAAGTCATCCACAACCAGTATTTTCATATTATGATCCAAAATTACCTCCGAAATTTCCCTGACAACAGCATTCCATATAGATAACTATACTTTTCTCCAGGAACGCATTCGCGCCTGAAGACGTATCAGGGCCTGACTATGAATCTGGCTTACACGTGATTCACTGACCCCGATAATGCTGCCGATTTCACGCAGGTTAAGTTCTTCTTCATAATATAAGGCCATGACTAAACGTTCCCTTTCAGGTAAACCTGAAATGGCTTCGGCCAAACAGTGTTTAAAATCATCTTTTTGCAGACCCTCATAAGGTCCGGGGTTGGTATGGTCAGGAATGTTGTCACCGATTTCATTTCCATCTTCGACAAAATCTTCGATACTAAAAATCTTGTGGCAACTTGATTCCTGCAGGAGACGATGATACTCATCAAGTGTGAGTTCCAGCGCATCAGCAACTTCATGATCACGCGCGTCACGACCTTCTTCATTTTCAATTTTACGTACAGCTTCAGCAATTTGTCTTGCCTTGCGATGTACTGATCGTGGAACCCAATCATTCTTGCGAATCTCATCCAACATGGATCCACGGATCCGGATACCGGCATAAGTCTCAAAACTGGCTCCCTGTGAGGGATCGTAGTTCCGTGTCGCTTCCAATAAGCCCATCATCCCCGCCTGAATAAGATCATCAGCTTGGACACTGGGTGGTAACCTGCTCATCAAATGATAAGCAATTCGTTTCACCAATGGCGCATGAAGCGCAACAAGTTCGTCTTTATAATCTGGTTGCATAGCCTGATTCATTTTTCAAACCACTCATAATGATGCCACAATATTATTATGGCTAGCCTGTATTAGCCTCTCGACAAAAAACTCGAGATGCCCCCCCGCACTAGAAGGCATCGGCCAACTGTCGGTTTTCTTTACCAAATTTTTAAAAGCCGTTGCCGACTTGCTCCGTGAAAAACTGCTCACTACCGCTTCCTGCTTCTGTATAGCCTTTTTAAGCTGATCGTCGTAAGGGATATAACCCATGAAATCCAAGGTTACATCCAGAAACCGATCAGTCACTTTGGTCAATTTATTAAACAACTCCTGCCCCTCTTGAATACTCGCCGCCATATTCGGCAAAATATGGAAACGCTGTATTCCATACTCTGTATGCAATACCTTTATTAAAGCATATGCATCTGTGATCGAAGCCGGTTCATTACAGACCACGACAATGATTTCCTGTGCAGCTCGGGAAAAACTGGTCACACTCTCGGCAATACCGGCTGCATTATCTATAATTAGCACATCCAGACTATTACTCAACTCACTGAAGGCACGGATCAAACCAGCACATTCAGCTTCACCCATATTACTCATCTCTTTATAACCTGAAGAAGCAGGTATAATCTGGATACCAGCCGGACCGGTAACAATAACCTCTTCCAGAGTACGCTCTCCCTTCATGACATGAGATAAATTGTAGGCAGGACGTAATCCTAGTAATACATCAACGTTAGCCAATCCCATGTCGGCATCCATCAACATTACATCTTTACCACTCTGTGCCATTGCAACAGCCAGATTCACGGAGACATTGGTTTTACCAACACCGCCTTTTCCACTCGCAATTGCTATAACCCTTACGGGACGGGGCTCTGTCATTCTTCTTAATCCACTCGCTTGATCTGTAAACTGCGTATTACTCATAAGCATTGGCTGCTATTCCCCCGAATACTTCTGCCATACTTTCCTTATCAGGTAATTGTCCTGAATTTTTCATTATAGTAACGCAACGGTTGGTCAAATTAGCCGCACGGGCAATATGTATATCTTCCGGCACACGCTGACCATCTCCCAAAAACGCAATCGGCAGTTTCTGCTTGATTGCAATGGAGACCGCACTACCAAGATTAGTCGATTCATCGAGTTTTGTAATCATACTTCCTGCTAATTCTATATCCCGATAGGCACGGGCAATCTCATCCAGCCCGGAATACTGGGTTGTGGCCGACATAACCAGATAGCTTTTTATCCTTGGACTGCTGTCATAGAGTGTCGATAATTGCTCATTTAGACGGATATCCCGCTGACTCATACCAGAAGTATCAATCAACACCAACCGCTTGTCAGACAGGTCTTTCAGCGTTTGTGTCAGGCTGGCTGTATCCGATGCCACATGCACGGGTACCCCAATAATCCGGCCATAAGTACGTAGTTGGTCATGTCCGCCTATCCGGTAATTATCCAGCGTCACCAGTGCCAGATGCTGGGTACCGTGGCGTAATGCAAATCGAGCAGCCAATTTGGCAATCATGGTCGTTTTACCTACGCCAGTCGCTCCCACCATGGCAAATACCCCACCATTATTAATAATGTCATCATCTGCAACCGGTATTTTACTTGCCAATATCCCCAGCGCATTACGCCAAACATAGGTAAAATCATTGCCCTGTTCAGAGAGGTTCAGTGCTTCTTCCGCAATACTTTTAGCCAGATCCGGTGTAATACCCATCGCATTAAACATACCCAATAAACGCGCATGCAACGGGTTTCTACGTGCAAAATCACCCCAGGCCAAACTTGATAACTGGTTTTCCATCAAGCCTCTCAGATTCTGAAGCTCTCCCCGCATTTCAACCAGTGTCGGTTCCTGAGACCACTCAATTTTTGGTTGTCTATTTTTATGCTGAGGTCTTTGTTCACCAGCTTCGGTAACCGCTTCCTGAGAAGAAGTTTCTATTTCTGCTTCCGTCACCTCAGACTCACGACTGGTGCCAGTCTCGGTTTCGGCAAACAATAACGATTCGTCATAATCAATGGCGGCAACAATTTCTATCCCCCCTTTTACTTGACCATTCGACAAAATAACTGCATCAGGACCAAGCTCATTACGTACCTTATTAATGGCTTTACGAACATCCTCTGCAAAAAAACGTTTTATTTTCATTTTCCGATCTCCCTTCTCGGCATCGGTTAAGCAGCACCATCATTTGAAATGGTCGCCACAATTTTGATTTGTCTGTTATCCGGTATCTCGTTAAACGA
>DAOVJZ010000106.1 GCA_030632035.1 Granulosicoccaceae bacterium
ATTTAGTATTTAGAAAGTTCAGGTGCCTGTGACCTGAAGTAATTTAGCTTTTTCCCACTCAGCCGGGGTATAGGCTTTGATGGTCAGCGCGTGCAACTCACCACTGGTGATTCTGTCTGTCACCGTGGCATAAACCATCTTTTGCTTGGCTACGAGAGATTTGCCCTCAAACTCAGGACTCACTACGACTGCATCAAAGTGACTACCATCGCCCTGAACCGTTGCCTCACAACCGGGGATTCCCGCTTCTATCAGCATTTTGACTTCTTCTGGCTGCATGTTTACCGAACCTCTGGAAATATGAAATTTTCAAAGGGGGGATCATATAAAAGAATGGGCTTAAACGCGAGCTATAGCTATTTCTGGTAAAGAGGCAAAATACCGTCCAGATCACTTACCCGTGCAATATCCAGCAATTGCTGGGGAATATTGGTGAAAAAAACCTGCTTTCCCGACTTTCTGGCATGCTTCATCCACTCCAGCAATACGACAATACCGGCACTATCGACGCGCAAAATACCGGAAAGATCGAGCACTATCTCCATCCCCTGTTTTGTTAGTGTCTCAATATCATCCTCAAGTTGAGAGACGGTATCAAAGCTCAATATCCCGGTCAGGAGATAATGATTATTTTCCATCCGCTCAACGCGAATGTCTTGATGATTTTCAGACATACTGCTTCCAGATAATGACCATAAAGAACATATTCTACGGGGAACTAATTACTACTACTACTACTACTACCTTCTGAACTACCACCTTCTGACGCCTTGCTAAACAGGAATTGACCGATGACTTGTTCCAGAACCAAGGCAGATTGGGTAATCTTTATCTCGTCCTTGTCGGCCAGATATTTCTCTTCTCCACCCGCTTCCAGACTGACATATTGCTCACCCAATAGACCTGCCGTAAAAATACCAGCCGTAGTATCCATGGGTAACTTGTCATATGTTTTCTCGATATTCAGATGCACAACGGCTTCATAGGTTGTGTCATCAAAAGTGATTTCACCTACCCGGCCAATACGAACACCTGCCACAGTAACCGGTGCCGTCTTTTTCAAGCCTCCCACATTGTCAAAGCGGGCCGTTAACTCATAACCCTCCACTTTGGAAAAGGTACTGATGTTACTAACCTTCATAGCAAGAACGAACAAGGCTGCAATACCACCTGCAATAAATAACCCTACCCATATCTCAACGATTCGTGTTTGTATCATATTTTTTTCTCCTACCGAATCATTCGAACATTAATGCCGTTAATACAAAGTCTACACTCAGAATAGCCAGTGAAGTATGAACTACCGTACGTGTTGTCGCCCGGCTAACGCCCTCTGATGTTGGTATTGCATCATAACCTTCAAATACCGCAATCCAGGTTGCAACAACACCAAACACAATACTTTTGATAACACCGTTAAGGATATCATCTGACCAACTAATTTTGTCCTGCATTTGTGACCAAAAAGCGCCGGTATCAACACCCAGCAAACCAACACCAACAAAATAACCACCCATAACACCTACTGCACTGAAGATGGCGGCCAATAGTGGCATTGAAATTATGCCCGCCATAAAACGTGGCGCAATAACACGAGACATTGGATCAACGGCCATCATTTCCATACCGGAAAGTTGTTCTGTCGCCTTCATCAAACCAATTTCAGCCGTGAGTGCAGAACCAGCACGACCTGCAAACAACAGTGCTGCCACAACCGGTCCCAGTTCGCGTACCAGTGACAAGGCAACCATGACACCCAATGACTCCTCTGCACCAAAATCAACCAGTGTATTATATCCTTGCAGGCCCAATACCATACCAACAAAAAGCCCTGATACAATGATGATCAATAACGACAGCACACCCACAACATACAGTTGCTGGATCACCAACCTGAAACGTAAAATCAGTGTCGGCAATCCCAACAAGATATAGAAAAGAAATAAATTCCCGCGTCCCAAACGCTCAAAAAAGCTCAGGCCGGAACGACCAAGATAGCGCAACCAACTAATCATGTTTTATCCTGTCCCCGAAATCAGGTCTTCCAGATAATCTTTCGCTGGATAGTGGAATGGCACAGGACCATCTGGCATACCATGTATAAACTGTTTCACCCAGGATGAATCACTTTTGTTCAGCTGTTCAGGCGAACCATGGCCAATCACCTTGCCCTCTGAAATCACATAAATATAATCTGCAATGGTCATCGTTTCCTGCACGTCATGAGAAACAACAACACTGGTCATATTCAGGGCATCATTTAGCAATCTGATTAATTGCACCAACACACCCATCGATATGGGATCCTGCCCAGTAAAGGGTTCATCATACATAATCATCATGGGATCTAACGCAATAGCACGCGCCAATGCAACACGACGCGCCATACCACCGGACAATTCATTCGGCATCAAATCACGCGCACCACGCAGTCCAACTGCTTCTAATTTCATCAATACCAGGGTACGGATCATGGATTCAGGAAATTTAGTGTGTTCCCTGACTGGAAACGCAACGTTTTCAAATACATTAAGATCAGTCAGCAATGCCCCGCTCTGAAACAGCATGCCCATACGTTTACGCAACTTATATAATTCTCTATGACTCAACTCGGGGACATTGTGCCGATCCACATTAATAGTACCGGAGGCTGGCTTCAATTGACCGCCTATTAATCTCAATAAGGTTGTCTTACCCGAACCACTGGGACCCATGATGGCCGTTATCTTGCCACGTAGGATATCAAGATCGACACCGTCAAAAATCTTTCGCCCGCCACGGGAAAAGTGCAGGTTACGAATTTCGATAAGAGGGGTATCTTTATTATTATCTGACATTTTTATTTAGAGTTATTCAGACCCGGCTCCGTCCAGAGCCAGATTCGGTCTCATTATATAGATAGTTTGGTAACTAGTTAAAGCGACTATCACCACAAGCGACCAAAATAATATCAAACTATTTATCGTTTTAGCTCATTCCTTACTAATTTTGAGTTAAAGAATACAAAAATCCTGACCGATATTATCTTATAATCTGTTGGATTTCATGTTATATCAGTACGTTATCACATAATAAAGGCATGAGGTATGGGTGAAGTCATCAAGTTTAGTCAGCCCTCGGCAACACAAAAGAATAAGGGCAAGACATTGTGCAAGAGAGGATTTCACAAATGGGAAATCCAACAGGAAAAGAAATTTGATGTAAAACAGGGCAAATTGGTAACTGTGTATCAATGCTCACGATGTGGGAATAAAAAAACAAAATTACTGTGATTGCGAAAAAAGCAATGCAATTTTAAGATATACTGCGCCGCTAATAAGATATATTGCACGCACTAAAAAAGTACGGGTGTAATAATAAAAAGGAGAAAAACCATGGACACGCTGGCTGCCCATAACCCAATTTGCAAAAGCAGAGCCTACACATTAATCAGTGTTTGTCTCTTTCTGCTTTCGGCCTGTACAACTGTGCCTTCCGATGTGCGTGATGAAATCGATCCATTTGAAGGTTTTAATCGTAGCATGCATACCTTTAATGAAACTGTAGATGGCGTTTTATTAAAACCCGTTGCCATCGGTTACAATGCTGCTATGCCCAATTTTGCCAACAAGGGCGTAACCAATTTCTTCAGCAACATTGATGATGTTGTTGTGATGTTTAATGATCTGTTCCAGTTCAAATTTGCCCATGCTGGCCATGATGCCGAACGTATTGGTATCAATAGCACTATTGGCCTGCTTGGATTTATTGATGTTGCCGGCATGTGGGATATTCCCAAACGTGACGAAGATTTCGGACAAACACTAGGCTACTGGGGGCTGGAAACAGGGCCTTATCTGGTACTGCCGCTACTGGGTCCCAGTGATATTCGTGATGTATCAGGTCGTATTGTGGACAGCTTCATTGATCCAATTACATACGTACGGCCTATTGATTCACGCAATGGCCTGATGATTCTGGAAGCCATTGATATCCGTGCCGACCTGCTCAGTGCCAGCAAGGTATTTGAAGAGGCCGCACTTGACCCTTATTTATTCGCACGTGATGCCTATCTCCAGCGCCGGAAAAATCTGGTTCATGATGGTGAACCACCGCTTGATGATATGTATGATGATTATGATGATGAGCCACTAGAAAGCACACCTGTATCAAGGAAAGCGCCGCCACCTGAAGATGTGCGATCACCGGAAGATCACGGCAAATAAGATATCCATTTAAAAAAACAGCGGGCTTTCCCCGCTGTTTTTTTATGTCAGCATGATTCTCCTGTATCATGGCATCAATATAATCATTACCGGTCAAATAAAAACAAATGTTACTGGCTTATAGCGCGATTGCGATTGGTTTTATCCTGCTTGCATGGGGAGCAGACAGATTTGTACTGGGTGCCTCTGCCATTGCCCGTAATCTGGGCATTTCACCACTCATTGTTGGACTCACTGTTGTCGCCTTTGGCACCTCTTTTCCGGAAATACTGATCTCAGGTGTTGCCGCATGGGAAGGCAATACCGGTCTTGCCATTGGTAATGCCATTGGCTCCAACATTGCCAATATTGGTCTGGTACTGGGCGCTACCACATTGATTATTCCGTTGACTGTTCATTCAGATACCTTACAGCGTGAGTTTCCCATTCTTTTTGTTGTCATGATATTCACATTGTTACTCTTGCTGGATAATGAGCTCGGACGCCTCGATGGGTTTCTGTTGATCACGGCCATGATAGTGATCTTGTACTGGATTGTAAGCCTGGCTATTCGCACACGTAAAACTGATCCTATCAAGGCTGAATTTGCGGTTGAGATCCCTTATCACATGCCAACTAAAAAGGCGGGAACACTGTTCCTTATTGGTCTGATCACATTATTCATCAGCTCGAAAATACTGGTCTGGGGTGCCATTACTGTTGCCAAATCATTTGGTATCAGTGATCTGGTGATAGGACTGACTGTTGTTGCCATTGGCACCAGCTTGCCTGAACTGGCCGCCTCGATAATGAGTGCGATTAAAAAGGAACACGATATCGCCGTGGGCAATATTATTGGCTCCAATATGTTTAACCTGTTAGCGGTAATGGGCCTTGCCGGCATCATTCACCCTGCCTCTTTTGCACCCGAAGCACTATCACGAGATTATTTGTTAATGTTCGTACTGACTGCTGGCCTGTTTGCAATGGCCTATGGCTTTCGCCGTACCGGACATATCAATCGCTGGAAAGGCGGTATACTGCTACTGACCTGGATAGGTTATCTCATCTACCTATACCAAACATCGATTTAAATGAGGTAAGCAATGGAAACAGAACTATTTACCGTACAAAACGTCAAATGCGGTGGTTGCGTCAATAACATCAAGGATGGTTTGGGATCGGTACCGGGCATCCATAACGTGAGCATTACTATTGAAGGTGGGCAGGTCAAGGTGGAAGGCGATAATCTGTCTCACCAACAAATCGCCCATAAACTGGGGGAACTGGGCTATCCCGAAGTCTAGCCCCTTGGTAAGACACGCAGGCTAGATGTTATACTTCCAACCTATATGAACGAATCCACACTTATCTCTCTTGGCCGCTCTGTCATCGACATTGAAGCGAATGCTATTACCCAACTAAGGGATCGCATTGATGCCACTTTCGCTAAAGCCTGTCAGCTAATGATGGACTGTGAGGGGCGTATTGTCGTGGTCGGGATGGGTAAATCCGGACACATCGGTGGCAAAATAGCTGCAACACTGGCCAGCACCGGCTCCCCTGCCTTTTTCGTCCATCCCGGTGAAGCCAGCCATGGTGATCTGGGTATGATTACCGCTAAAGATGTTGTATTGGCTATATCCAATTCAGGCGAAACCGGTGAAATCCTGACTATCCTGCCCATTATTAAAAGACAGGATGTCCCTTTGATTGG
>DAOVJZ010000176.1 GCA_030632035.1 Granulosicoccaceae bacterium
AACAGCGATTGATCGTTTTCACAAACTGGGTTTAAAGGTTGTGATGTTAACCGGTGACAATGAAGCCACCGCCAATGCGGTTGCGAGCAAGATCGGCATTGATGAAGTAATCGCCGAAGTGTTGCCACAAGACAAGGCTGATAAAATCGCGGAACTGCAAGCAAGAGGTGATATTGTAGGTATGGTCGGTGACGGTATTAACGATGCACCAGCACTGGCGCGCGCCAATGTCGGTTTTGCAATTGGTACTGGCACCGATGTCGCGATTGAAAGTGCCGATGTCACCCTCATGCGCGGTTCATTGCATGGTGTACCGGATGCAATTGCCATTTCCAATGCAACTGTACGCAACATAAAACAAAATCTGTTTGGTGCCTTTATCTATAATTCATTGGGAATCCCGGTGGCTGCCGGTATTTTATTTCCGTTTACGGGGATGTTATTGAATCCGGTGATTGCTGGTGCCGCGATGGCGATGTCGTCGGTGACGGTAGTCAGCAATGCCAACCGGTTGCGTTTTTTCAAAGCGAATAGTTAAGATGGAACTCATTATCAATTTGATAGCCCTGACAATGATTGCTTTTATTGCCTGGTGGTTCTGGTTATCAAAGAAATAAAATGATGAAAATATTTGTCGTACCTTAGCCACAACCTACCATTGTTACCAGTAACGCCCACCTGCCGCGATAACACTAACAACTAACCCAAGAATTAAATTAAACCCAACGGCCTTTCTTATTTTTGCCAACTGTCCAGCGGCAGACGGGAAGTCATTATCACTTATGAACTGATTCAAACGTTTGTAGGGCAAGAAGAAGATATACATAAATATAACCACCATAATACTGCCTAGTCCCAGCATAATATGAATATTGTTGTGGCTATTGGCAATACTTCCATAAAGCTCAAATGTCATCCAGAAACCACTTGTCAGCAGAATAACAATTGACAACCACACCCATGGGAAAAAACGGCTAAATACACCTGACCAGAGTGGCAACCGTTTATCGGGTTCCAGTAATGATGCAGCGACAGGTCTTAAGGCTTGGTGCGCAAAGAACATACCACCAACCCAGATGATGACGGCTAAAAGATGCAAACTAATCGCGATGGGCATAGACATAAATGAATTCCTTACATTTTTTATTACTGAATTGTAATGCGTCGTCCGGCTGCATGACGTTTAAGCCAGCCACGAATACGTTTAGTTAAAATTGTTATTTGTGCATTGAAGTGGTGATCGGCTCCGGGGATTTTTATTTGACGGTAAGAGATACTGCCGGCTTTTTGTTTTAATGAAGTACGTGCAAGCGGTGCATCTTGTAAATTATTATTACTTTGTTGTTTGTAGGCCAGAATGCCGGCGCGCTTGGCGGCCTGTGCACGTTCCTCAACCGATTGTAAAACCGAGGCTTCATCCAGCTCACCATAAATATCAAAGACCGGCACGGTAATTTTTTCTAATAGCGAAGGTGTATGCATGCGTTTATCCACATTGCCCGGTGCGCTCATACTGATGCCGATAAAACCGGCAACACCGCTTTTGGAACGATTGCCTGCTTCAGCAAGATAAGTCGCTCCCATGGCTGCGCCCAGACCGTGACCAATAATGACTACGTTACCGATATTTTGTGTACGCAAATATTCAATGGCGGCCTTGATGTAAGCAGGGACTTTATCAAATACAGCGCCGTATTCTTTCAGGTTGGCATTTTTAGCCAGTACCGGCATTTGCAATGAAAGTGTTGACCAGCCCAGTTCGGGTAGACGGTTACGTAATGGAGCAATGACATCCGGCCAGTCCGGGTGGTTACCCAGATCATGTATCAGGATAATCCCACCTTGGGTGTTGCCATGGGTTTCCTGTGTGTAAATGGCAAAAACCTTGTCTTCACCGGATTGTATCCATACCGGTTTGCCATTCTGGATGCCGTTTTCGAATGGTTTGGGTAGCGGCTCGGTCTTTTCCGGTGCCTTTTTTTCAGGTTCTTTTTCTACAGCACTGGTCATCATAGGCATGCATAGTATCCCTGTGAATAACCATGGAATCAGCGTATTTTTTATTAAATGGGTCATAAATAGCGTGTTTTCTCGATATTTCCTAATAACAAATGCAAGTATAGGAGACTGGAGACAAGACAGGAAAGGCTGAAAAATATCGCCTGATCGGGTAAAGTGCGCGCTTTCCGAATTTCAAAGGCACAAACAAGAGGTCAGACCCATGCGACAGGATTTTAAAATTGCTCCTTCTATATTATCAGCCGACTTTGCCCGCCTGGGCCCGGAAGTCGTCGATGTACTGAATTCAGGTGCTGATATTGTTCACTTTGATGTGATGGATAATCACTATGTGCCTAATCTGACTATTGGCCCATTGGTTTGTGATGCGCTGAGAAAGCATGGTGTGACGGCTGATATTGATGTACATCTGATGGTGAAGCCAGTCGATCGCATTATTCCTGATTTTGCCAAAGCTGGTGCGACTTACATTACGTTCCACCCGGAAGGCAGCGAACATATTGATCGCTCACTGCAATTGATCCATGAAAGCGGATGTAAATCCGGTCTCGTATTTAATCCTGCGACTCCGCTGGATTGTTTGAAGTATGTGATGGATAAAGTGGATATGATTTTATTGATGTCTGTTAACCCCGGTTTTGGTGGGCAGTCATTTATTCCAGCGACACTGGATAAACTGCGTGAAGCACGCAAGCTCATTGATGACAGCGGTCGTGATATTCGTCTGGAAATTGATGGCGGCGTGAAGGTCGACAACATTCGTGAAATTGCCGAAGCCGGTGCTGATACCTTTGTTGCAGGGTCTGCTATTTTTGGCGCAGCTCAAGAAAGCGATGCCAATACTTATGACACGGTGGTTAATGCCATGCGTGATGAACTGGCTAAAGCCAAATAATTTCGGAAGTATGAAAGTTATGTCTATTACTAAACCTGAAATGATTTTGATTGATGTTGATGGCACGTTAGTCGATAGCGTACCTGATCTGGCGTATTGTGTTGATCGCATGATGGAACAACTCGACATGCAGGTGCACGGTGAGACCAAGGTCAGGGACTGGGTCGGTAATGGCGTTGAACGTCTGGTACGTCGTGCATTGATTGGTCAACTCGATGGTGAACCGGATGATGTACTGTTTGAAAGAGCCTATCCAATCTTTATGGCGTTATATAAAGAGAACACCAGCAAGCGCAGTCAATTGTATCCCGGTGTTAAAGAGGGGATGGAATATCTGAAAAAGGCCGGTTACAAAGTGGGTAGTGTGACCAATAAGGCCGAACAGTTTACGATTCCGCTTCTGAAAGATCTCGGGCTTTATGATTATTTTGAAATCGTGATCAGTGGTGACACACTCGAACGCAAGAAACCGGATCCGATGCCGTTATTACATGCAGCAAAGCATTTTGGTGTGAAGCCAGAAAATGCCATGATGATCGGAGATTCGGTCAGTGACGTAAAAGCGGCGCGTAATGCCGGTTTTCAGATTGCCTGCATGACTTATGGCTATAATCATGGCGTAGATATCAGTCTGGCTAAGCCGGATGCCTTGATGGATTCCATGGTTGAGCTAGAATATTTGCTTGACCCCAAGGGCCAGAAAACGGCCTAATACTTATATTCAGGTTTATTACTGTAGAGAGATGGATATTGCGATCACAAACTCAGGAGAACGATGGTGGCTCTGTTATCAAGAAAACAGAACCAGCACTATTCTATTGAGTAAAGGAAATCACAGTAATGAGTATGACACCCGAACAATTCAATTCTCTTGCGAGCCAAGGCCATAACCGCATTCCATTAATGCGCGAGGTGCTGGCCGACCTTGATACCCCGTTAAGTACCTACATGAAACTGGCCGCTGGCCCGTATTCCTATTTATTCGAATCCGTACAGGGTGGCGAGAAGTGGGGCCGTTATTCCATTATCGGTTTACCGTGTCGTACTGTTGCGCGTATCAGTGGTCATGACATTGCTATCGAAAAAGATGGCAAGGTGATTGAGCAAATTACATCCGATGACCCATTAAGCTGGATTGAAGAATTTCG
>DAOVJZ010000092.1 GCA_030632035.1 Granulosicoccaceae bacterium
GAATCAGTCTTCACTGGAAGCCCCGGCAGCAGAGCTGGGATTGAAAATTCAGGAAACAGAATTTTTCTCTGTTGGTAAAGGACAAGGGATTGCAGCCAATCCCAAATTTGGCAACAAGGCTTTTGACGAAGAAATACTGGTGCAGCGTATTAATAGTGAGCCAGTAGAAGTGACATTAGGTAATCTGGTTGTTTTACGGGTGAAAGATCACAAAATAGCTGACATCAAACCTTTGGATAAAGTAAAGCCATTGATTATTTCAAAACTAAAATCACAAATCGCCAGCAAACACGCTCAAATCAAGGCCGATAAGGTTAAGGCGCGTCTGTTAGCAGGAGAAGATGGTCAAAAAGTGGCAACAGAAAGCAAGTTGACATGGAAATACAAAAAATCTGTTAGCAGAAATGAAACTGCATTGAATCCCAATGTGGTTAAAAGAGCATTTGGTATGGGTAGACCTGTTGGTAAGCCGATTATAGATAGCGTTAAATTGGCCAATGGTGATGTTGTAGTGATAGTAGTATCTTCCGTAAAAGACGGTGATACAGTATCAGCCAGTGAATCAGACAAGCTCGGTTTGGCACGCACATTGACACGCACCCGTGGAATGGATGAATACAATGCTTATATGAAAGAGTTACGTAAAGAAGCCAAGGTAGTGATAAGAGAAACTGAATTATAGACTTCCTGACATACAAATAAAAAAGGCCGCATTAGCGGCCTTTTTTATTTGTAATATTTAATTACAACGCATCCTGACTCATGCCGGTTATGCTATAACCGGAATCGACATGCAGTATTTCACCAGTAATACCTGCGGCGAGGTCAGAACACAGGAATGCACCTGCGTTACCGACATCATCAATAGAGACATTACGTCTCAATGGTGAATTGCGCTCACCATAATCCAACATTTTTTTGAAGTTGCCGATACCAGCTGAGGCCAGTGTACGGATTGGGCCTGCCGAAATTGCATTACAGCGAATACCGTCCGGCCCCAGGTCCTGTGCAATATAACGCACGTTGGCTTCCAGACTGGCCTTGGCTAATCCCATCACATTGTAATTAGGCATGGCACGTTCGGCACCGAGATAACTCAGTGTGAGCAGGGAACCATCACGTCCTTCCATCATATTACGACCGGCCTTGGCCAGCGCAGTGAAACTGTAGGAGCTGATTTCGTGTGCTGTTTTAAAGCCTTCACGTGTGGCGGCATCAAGATAACGGCCTTCAAGTTCGTTTTTAGGTGCAAAGGCTACCGAATGTACAATGATGTCCAGGTGATCCCAAAAATCATCCAGACGTTCGAAAACCTGTTCGATTTCCTCGTCATTCCCCACATCACATGGCAGGACAATGTCTGAATCACATTCAGAGGCGAATTTTTCTACACGTCCCTGAAGCTTTTCATTCTGGTACGTGAACGCCAGTTCGGCACCTTCACGATGTAATGCCTTGGCAATTCCCCATGCAATGGAGCGGTTACTGGCAACCCCGACGACCAGGGCACGTTTATCTTTTAGAAAACCCATGTTTTTATCCTTTTTTTAATACCCAACTGCGATTACACTAGGTGCATAATAATAAATCTGATGGTGATATGTTACCGTATCAGTGCCCAGAACTGAACCAGTTGAAATGCAGGAATGAGGTCAACTCGAAGCCCCACGGGCAACGGTGGTTTATCCTTGTTTTATTACTGTTTTTCGCTGGTTGTGACGGCCAGAGCTGGAATAACCCTTATCCGGCTCAGGAACGCTTTGAAAACACCTTGTATTCCTCTTTTTCCGAGCGCCCTAATCACCTCGATCCAGCCCGTTCTTATGCGTCTAATGAAATTGAGTTTACCGGCCAGATTTATGAGCCACCCCTGCAATATCATTATCTCAAGCGACCCTATGAGCTGATCCCGCTCACAGCGACCCGCATGCCAAAACCGGTTTATATCGGAAAAAATGGAAAACGCCTGCCTGCCAATGCGCCGGTCAACAAGATTGCCTACACGCTTTATGACATAAAGATCCAAAAAGGGATTCGGTTTCAGCCACATCCGGCATTTGCTAAAAATGCTGAGGGTGAATTTCTTTATCATCAATTAGATGAACAACAACTCATCAAAATATACAAGTTATCAGATTTTCAGGAGACTGATTCACGCGAACTGACAGCAGCAGATTATGTGTATCAGATAAAACGTCTGGCTCATCCCAAATTACATTCCCCGATTTTTGGTTTAATGAGTGCCTATATTGCTGACCTTAAACCTTATGCCGGTAAACTAAAAAAAGCGGCAGACAAAATGGAAGGACATTATCTTGATCTGAACAAACACAATTTTGCAGGCGCAAAGGTCATTAATAAATACACCTATCGCATCAAAATAAAAGGTAAGTATCCACAGATGATATATTGGCTCACTATGCCATTTTTTGCGCCTGTCCCGTGGGAGGCCGATCGTTTTTATTCTCAACCAGGCTTGGAAGAAAAGAACATAACACTGGACTGGTATCCAGTTGGTACCGGCCCTTATATGCTGACTGTGAACAATCCTAATTTACAGATGGTACTGGAAAAGAACCCTAATTTTCATGGTGAGGTTTATCCGAGTGAAGGCATGCCAGGAGATCAGGAAAGTGGTTTGTTAGTAGATGCAGGCAAATCATTACCCTTCATTGACAAAGTGGTGTACACGCTGGAAAAGGAAAACATTCCCTACTGGAATAAATTTTTACAGGGTTATTATGATGTGTCTGGTATTTCATCCGACAGTTTTGATCAGGCGGTAAATATTGGTGCGGGCGGTGAAGCTGAATTAACCGATGAAATGAAAGAGAAGGGGATCCAGTTAAAAACAGGTCTTGCCACATCCATGTATTACTTTGGTTTCAATATGCTTGACCCTGTTGTTGGTGGCAAAAATAAAAGCGCACGTAAACTACGACATGCTATTTCTATCGCATTGGATTATGAGGAGTTTATTTCTATTTTCTTGAATGGGCGTGGTATTGCTGCACAAGGGCCGACTGCGCCGGGTATCTTTGGTTATCGTTCTGGTAAAGAAGGGATGAACCCTGTTGTTTATAAATGGGTAAACGGAAAAGCAAAACGTCGTGATATAGCAGAAGCCAAAAAACTGCTGGCTGATGCCGGTTATCCTGGCGGGGTAAGTAAAAAAACAGGGAAACCATTGTTATTGCATTATGATACAACCGGCAGTGGACCAGACAGTAAGGCACGTTTCGACTGGATGCGGAAGCAATTTAAAAAAATTAACATCCAGTTGGTGGTTCGTAATACGACTTATAATCGTTTTCAGGAAAAGATGCTAAAAGGCACATCGCAAATGTTTATGTGGGGCTGGAACGCAGACTATCCTGATCCGGAAAATTTCCTGTTCTTGCTCTATGGGCCTAACAAGAAAGCCGGACTAAATGGTGAAAACGCGGTTAATTATGCCAATAAAAAATTCGACAAGCTGTTTATAAAAATGAAAGATATGGCTAATGGCCCAAAACGTCAGAAAGTAATCGATAGCATGGTGGACATAGTCAGAAAAGATGCACCATGGATTTGGGGCTTTAATCCCAAGAGTTTTTCCTTATCACATAAATGGTATGGCAACTCAAAACCTAATTTCATTGCCAACAATACACTCAAGTATAAAAAGATTGATCCTGTATTGCGTTATCAAAAACGTCAGGCCTGGAACAAGCCGATACTATGGCCAATTATCCTGTTAGTGCTCGCAATGATCGTGGTTATTATTCCGGCAGTCCTTATCTTCATACGCAAGGAGCACACATCAGGCAGGGTCGGGGAGGCAAATAAAGCATGATTGCCTATATTATACGCCGCATCCTGTATGCCATTCCGATTTTAATCGGGGTCAATGTGCTGACGTTTGTATTGTTCTTTGTGGTGAACACACCAGACGATATGGCGCGCATGCATCTTGGTATGAAGCATGTTACACCCGAAGCAGTTGAAAAATGGAAAGAAGAACGTGGTTATAACAAACCACTATTAATTAATTCAGAAGCAGAGGGCACATCGGTTATTCGTGACACCATTTTTTATGAGAAATCAATTGGCCTGTTTACATTTAAGTTCGGGCGATCAGATGAAGGGCGTGATATTGCTCATGATATCAGCCAACGCATGTGGCCGAGCCTTGCTATTGCCCTGCCTGTATTTTTGGTTGGCCTGTTAACCAATATTACACTATCCATGTTGCTGGCCTTTTTCAGGGCAACCTATATTGATATTGCCGGCGTGATTACGGGTGTCGTACTGATGTCAGTTTCATCACTCTTTTATATTATCAGTGGTCAGTATCTCATTAGTAAACTTTGGCACCTTGTTCCAATCTCCGGTTTTGATATGGGGCCCAATGCGGTGAAGTTCCTGATCTTGCCTGTCATAATAGGTGTGATCGGCGGCATTGGTTCAGGAACACGCTGGTATCGCACCATATTTCTGGAAGAGATCAACAAAGACTATGTGCGTACGGCGCGCGCAAAAGGTCTGTCCGAGTTGCGTGTGTTGTTCCGACATGTACTTAAAAACGCCATGATTCCGATCCTGACCGGTGTGGTAGTCGTGATTCCATTATTATTTATGGGCAGTTTGATCACGGAGTCTTTCTTTGGCATTCCCGGTCTTGGCAGTTATACGATTGACGCGATCCAGAAACAGGATTTTTCTATTGTGCGTGCGATGGTATTTCTTGGCACGGTGTTATATATCATGGGACTTATCCTGACAGATATTTCCTATACGTTGGTTGATCCACGGATTAGGCTGGAGTAGCACTATGGATTTTGTATTGCTCTGGACAGACTTACTCATATATATACTGTGCTTATTAGTATTCAGTTTTGCACTATATGCGCGCAATAAAGAATACCTGCTAGCACCGTGGAAACAGGTAATACGCACTCGTCTTGGTGCCATGTCGTTTATTATTCTTATGTCTTATGTTGTCGTCGGATTACTTGATTCTGTTCATTTTCGTGAAGAATTGAAATCAGAGAATAATGCAACCGAGATTACTTATTCTGCGGAAGTGATTAGTCTGTTTGACTGGATTGCAGAACCCCTTCGTATTAAACAGGAAAAAACCTATTCCGCCCCTTTCGCAACCCATCTTTACACAAAGGAAACCATCGAACTTGAAAATGGACAACAGGTGCGCGAATACAAACGTCTTGAATACGGTGGCGCGCATTTGATAGAAACCACTGATCGCGGTAAGGATATTGCAAGAGAGTTCTTTATTGGACTGATAAAGGGCGGGGCAGTCTGGTTAATGTTTGGTGCGGTGATTGTGATGATGCTTGCACATCGTTGGCATTGTTCAACCAGAAATGTAATCAACACGATTCTTTACAGACAAAGAGAGCGACTGCCCTGGCGTACCCTTTTTGTCACCTTTGGTGCGGTATTTATATTTATTGCCCTCACAACCCAGCTTGGTACTAAATACCATATTCTGGGTACAGACAAGGTCGGGCAGGATGTCTTTTACCAAACACTAAAAAGTATTCGCACCGGACTGGTGATTGGCACATTGACAACACTCATCATGCTGCCATTCGCCATTATGCTGGGCATCATGGCGGGATATTTCAGGGGTAAGGTCGATGATGTAATCCAGTATCTCTATACCACGCTGAGTTCAATCCCCGGTGTGTTGTTAATTACGGCCGCTATTTTGATTCTTCAGGTTTATATGGCCAACAATCCAGATGCGTTTGGCAGTTTAACGGAACGTGCCGATATCCGGCTTTTATTCCTTTGTATTATTCTCGGCATCACCAGTTGGACAGGCTTGTGTCGTTTGTTACGCGGCGAAGCGCTCAAACTGCGTGAACTGGAGTATGTACAAGCGGCCACGGCCTTTGGTGTTAATCACTTTACGATTATCGTGCGCCATATATTACCCAACGTGATGCACATCGTGTTGATTTCGGTTGTGCTGGATTTCAGCGGGTTGGTGCTGGCTGAAGCGGTGTTGTCCTATGTGGGTGTGGGTGTCGATCCTTCCATGATCAGTTGGGGCAATATGATTAACAGCGCCCGACTTGAAATGGCGCGGGAACCGGTAGTGTGGTGGCCATTACTGGCCTCATTCATCTTTATGTTCGTACTGGTACTGTGTGCGAACCTGTTTTCTGACTCGGTACGTGACGCATTTGATCCGAGGTTAACCCGCAGTTCTCATCAGGAGGCGAAATGATCGCGAAGAGATTTTATTCCACAACGGATTATCTGAGGGAGAGGAATAAC
>DAOVJZ010000211.1 GCA_030632035.1 Granulosicoccaceae bacterium
AAAAATGATGAAATTATCGGTGAAGGCTGGAACCATCCTATAACAAAGCATGATCCCACTGCCCATGCCGAGATCATGGCATTACGTGCGGGGGCAAAAAAAATCGGGAACTATCGTCTGGTTGATACCACTTTATATGTCACGCTGGAGCCCTGTGTTATGTGTGCTGGAGCAATTATTCATGCGCGTGTCAGTAAAGTAGTATTTGGTGCCAGCGATCCAAAAACCGGTGCGGCCGGAAGCATGTTCGATATTCTGGGTACAGAAAAACTTAATCACAAGGTGAACGTGGAAAGTGGTGTGTTGGAACAAGAGTGTGCTGAAAAGCTAAGAAGTTTTTTTCAAGCGAAGCGTTAAAGTACGGGTGAATCAATAGCGATAGCTTTGGGCTCTGTTTTACGTTCATCACCTTCACCACCTTCGGTGTGCCAAACAAGCAGATCGTAATAAGAGCGAATATTTTCTACATAACGTACTGGTTCCCAGCCACGTGCATAACCATGTTTGGTGTTTTTATACCATTTCTTGCGGCTGAGTAGAGGTAAATTTTCTTTTACGTCATTCCAACTATCGGGATTACCGCCCCGTATTTGTGTGATGATACGTGCATCTTCAAGATGACCATAGCCGACATTATAGGATGCCATGGCCATCCAGGTACGATCCGGTTCCTTTATCTGTTCAGGTATTTTACTAATCATTCTTTTAACATAGCGTGATCCGCCATCAATACTTTGTGCAGGATCACGTCTGTTTTTGATTTTCATTAGCTTGGCAGTATTTTGAGTCAGCATCATTAAACCACGTACACCGGTAGGTGAACGGGCATTTGGGTTCCAGTGGGATTCCTGATAGGCCATAGCTGCTAGTAGACGCCAGTCAATTTCATTATCTTTACCGGCTTGTTCAAACATCTCACGATAGCTGGGTAGACGGCGACTAATATGGTTCTTGTAGGTTCGCGTGCCTACATAGTCGAAATTCATAACATGGCCGTAATAGCGTTCCAGAATACGTTCTATCTCACCATTCCTGCGCATATTGTCGATGAATATAGTCGCCGCATCAAACAGGCTGTTGTCATTACTTTTCGGAAATACCCAGGCGATGGGTTCCTTTTCAGTCAGGTTAAAGGCGATGTGCAGTTCCGGATAATAGCGGCGGTTGATGGCCATCTCATTGGAATCGGCGACGGTATGATCAAGCATGTTTTCTGAAACCAGATCGAGCAGTTCTTCGCTGTTCAGTTCATCGTTTTCCAGCCAGTGCAGTTCCGGGTATTCGGCCTTGAGTATTTTCATGCGTTCAGCATGACTACTACCTGCTACCACTTCAATTTCCCGACCAAATAAATCGGCAATCTTTCTTGGGCGTTTAAGCCCGGATTTTGAACGATAAATCAATTGTTGTGTAACATGCTGATAGGGTGAGTTGAAGCGTATTATTTGTTTGCGGGCATCAGTAACCGTCAGACCGGCAGCGGCAAAGTGAACCTCATTGTTGCTGACCATGGACATAATCCGATCCAGAGTCTGGGGTATGGTAATCTCCAGTTCCACATCCAGTTCATCAGCAAAGCGTTTAACCAGATCATATTCAAATCCGCTTGGGCCTTCCGGACCTTCATAATAGGTCGTCGGGCTGTTGCGTGTTGCAACCACCAGTTTGCCCGCAAATTTGATCTCGTTGAGAATGGAAACCTGGTTTTCCACGCTTAATAGGGTCAGTCCCCCAATGATCAAAAGGACAGCAGATATGCCTCGAAGTTTTCTATCCATAAACACTCTATTACCACAATAGTACTTCTTGAAGATGATACTATACCGCGTGTATTCCTGTTACAGTTTATTCCTTTCTATACAATAAGTTAGCGGCACTTTTACATATCTTCTTGAGTAAAACCGAGGTTTTTTGGGGGTATTAAGAACTTACATGATCTCGATTAGAATCAAACGTATATATTCATTTGATATGGGGTGTAAGGTACCTGTTTTAAAGGGAATTTTAATGCCGGTTCTGGTATGATTTGCATCCCAAATTGGACTATCAAATAGAACAACAAGCCGCAGTTGAGACTAAAAAATGAGCAAAGAATTAAACAAATACAGCAAACGCATCACCCAGCCCAAATCCCAAGGGGCCTCTCAGGCCATGTTGTACGGCACTGGCATGTCCGAGGAGGACATGGACAAGGCCGAAGTCGGTATCGCCAGTGTCTGGTGGGAGGGCAATACCTGCAACATGCACCTCAATGATTTAGCAGCCAAGGTGAAAGAGGGTGTCGTGGCCGCTGATATGGTCGGTATGCGTTTCAACACCATTGGTGTGTCTGATGGTATTTCCATGGGCACGGATGGTATGTCCTATTCCCTGCAATCGCGAGAAATTATTGCCGATTCGGTAGAAACCGTCATGGGTGCGCAATGGTACGATGCACTGATTGCGATACCGGGTTGCGACAAGAACATGCCCGGCGTGTTGATTGCGATGGGTCGCCTGAATCGCCCTGCGCTTATGGTTTATGGTGGCACTATCAAGCCGGGCAGTTTGAATGATCAGCCGCTGGATATTGTGTCAGCATTCCAGAGTTACGGTGAATTCCTTGCCGGCAAGATTGATGATGATACCCGCAAGGGTATTGTGAAAAAGTCTTGCCCCGGTGCTGGTGCCTGTGGCGGTATGTATACAGCCAATACCATGGCCAGTGCGATTGAGGCTATGGGTATGTCACTGCCTTATAGTTCATCGAATCCTGCCGTGGACAGGAGTAAGTTGAAAGAATGTATCGATTCCGGTGCTGCTATTCGTAATTTGCTCGAAAAAGATATCAAGCCACGCGACATCATGACGCGTGAAGCATTTGAAAATGCGATGGTGATCGTGATAGCACTCGGTGGTTCAACCAACGCAGTGTTGCATCTAATTGCTATGGCGCGCGCAGTAGATGTAAAAGTGACTATTGATGATTTCCAGACGGTCAGTGATCGTATTCCATTCCTTGCTGATCTCAAGCCGAGTGGCAAATATGTAATGGAAGATTTGCATAATGTGGGTGGTACACCTGCGGTGATGAAGTTCCTGCTGGATCAAGGTTGGCTCAACGGTGACTGCATGACAGTGACCGGTAAAACAATTGCCGAGAATTTGAAAGATTTACCGGAATTAACAGAAGGGCAGGATGTAATGCGTCCTGTTAGTGACCCAATCAAGGAATCCGGCCATATCCAGATTTTGAAAGGCACGTTTGCGCCGGGTGGTTCGGTTGCGAAAATCACCGGTAAGGAAGGATTGTTCTTCAAGGGCCATGCGCGTGTGTTTGATGGTGAAGAATACATGTTAAAGGCACTGGAAGATGGCAAGATTCAAAAGGGTGATGAAATTGTTATTCGTTACGAAGGACCGAAGGGTGGGCCCGGTAA
>DAOVJZ010000138.1 GCA_030632035.1 Granulosicoccaceae bacterium
GCTTTAAAGAAAAAATACATGCGGTTTTTGAGAAAGAATGATTGTTTAGATAAATCAATGTTGTAGCTCAATAGGTATTCATGGATAGAGAAACACTACTTGAATCTATAATAGAGATTTCTGAGGATGGTCAATATCGAGATGGGGCATATGAGTTAATCAGAAATGAATTTGAGGAAGCGGGTTTTTACTCAAATAATGAAATAGAACAAATATTAGAATCAATCACAGATATTTCACAAAACCATATAAATAGAAATAATGCAGGGCGTTTTGTAGATTTTTTACTAGATACCCCTGATGAAGTAAATAATACTCTAATGGGCGACAAAAAAGAGTATCTAAAATTGTTATTAACAATCTAATAATTGGCTAACTATAAATACTAAATGAATTATCTTGTGGGACACTCATGGGGCACTAGGTCACGACACCAGACCATTAACGACAAAAGATGACAATACGAAAATCAGATTAAGTAATTGATTGTATTGTTGTCAGTAGTTTTAGTTTGTTGTGGCTTACTAAATAGACATAACTCTGACTCCTCTAATCAAGGTTCGAATCCTTGTCCGCCAGCCATATCAATAAAAAACGCCCGCCTGATTTTTAGGTGGGCGTTTTTTATTGATGAGGTTTTATGGATTTGAACCGTGTACAGGTTCGACAAAATCGCCGGGAGCGATTTTGAATGAGCAAAGCGAGCCCAAAGGGTGAGGCGCACGACTGCAGGGATGCAGGAGGTAGGGCAAAGCATGGAGCACTTGCCGAGGAAGTGTCGAACAACCCTTATCCACCAGCCATTTTCTCAAAAACAGCTTGCCTTTGTCAGGCAGCTATTTGTCGTCTGGCTCCCCTATTTTGACTATCGCCCTGTTGTTTTAGTACTACGGGTAAAAAACACCAAATAAATTATAACTCATTGATAATAATAATTATATTCTCCTAAAGAATCTGTGTTTCCCTGTTATTTCAGCCCCAAATCAGGATGTTAGTAAGCATTTACATCAATGAATTCGTGTATTGGTGAAAGGATATTGGCTAATTATTTGAATTAAAGAAAGTTTGCCGGAGACCGAAAAGGGGGTAGAGGTAGAGCTGGCTAGCGGCAATTGGGCTTATTCCCAAAATGTTGCAAAAATACAACAGAAATTTTAACTGTTGTATTTTTGTAAAAATATTGTTGCTTGTCGGTAGAAACCTGCCTATTATTGTTACGTCAATTGACTTTAAATTAATAAATAAATAACAAGGAGATTACCTGTTATGAATAAGAAACTGTTAACAGTTGCAGTAGCAGCAGGAGTAGCCGCCACATCACTGGCCGCTATCGCTGATGTAAAAGTATATGGTCGCGTAGAAGTTGAATTCATTAGTCTCGACAACAACGTCGCTAATGATGAATCAACCGTAAGTGATCCTGGCCAGTCACGCTGGGGTATCAAGGCGACAGAAAAACTGGGTGGCGGCATGACCGGTATCGCAGTACTGGAATACAGCGCTGATCCAGCAGACGGTGGTGAAGGTGATCGTCAGCAATTTGTTGGTTTGAAGGGTAACTTTGGTACCTTTGCCATGGGTTCATTCAATGGCGCATACAAGACAACAGGTGGTGTAGCACTGGATCCTTTCAATGCGACTTTCCTGGAAGCACGTAACAACGGCGGTCAATCTGCTGGCGCGATGGGTGCGAGTAGTTTTGTGAGAAACGCAATGACGTGGATTTCACCTTCTGTGAATGGTATTACTGCACAAGTTGTAGTCGCGGATGAAAATGCCTCTGGTGCAGGTAATGACTGGCAGGCAACTGTAAATTACAAGAACGGTCCAATGTGGGGTTTTGTGGCACACAGTGAGAGCCCAGGTTCAGGTGCCGCTGGTGCAGATCAGTCACTGACTAAAATTGGTGGTCGTATGTCCATGGGACAACACAGCTTCTGGGTGCAGTATGAAGACGATGATGGTGGTCTGAATGCTCCTGGTGACAGAACTACAACCGGTGGTGATGCAATCACAGCTCCAGGTAATCAAAATGGTGAAATCTTCCTGGTCGGTTATCAGATGAAACTGGGCAAGAATGAAATCGTTGTTCAGTATGGTGAGTCTGATTACGATACAGCAACTGGTAGTGGTACTTATACTATGATTGGTGCTCGTCATCGTTTCTCTAAAACAACCAGCATCTATGGTGGTTGGAGACAGACTGATGATGATACTGTAGCAGCTACAGATGAAATCGATGTGATCGGTTTCGGTATCCGCAAGGACTTCTAATAAGAAGAAGCTGATAGTTGTAGTTTTAAACGGGGCCTTCGGGTCCCGTTTTTTATTGTGTGCTCAAAGCATTATTGTGAAAAAAAATCTAATTTGTGCAAAACGGGCAGGTTGGGCTGAATAATGTGAAGCCCAACAAATGTTACTGAGAGGAGCGATATAAAACTTGCTCTTCCACAAGTTAAACAAGAACAGAATTTGTTGGGAAATTTTTTAGAGAGTGTTGGGCTTCGCGTTATTCAGCTTAACCTACGGGAATTTATTAAATCATGTAACTGCTTGGGAGGCCCTGTACGCCGTCTTTAAGTACGCTAGCGTGATATCCATATTGAGCTAAAAGAAACGCTGCAGCTGAACTGCGGCGTCCTGTGTCGCAATAACAGATATAATGAGTATCTTTATCCAGTTCGCTGACGTGTTGACGCAATTCATTTAGAGGCATATTGATTGAGCCCGGTAGATGTCCTTGATCAAATTCAGATAGGACGCGTACATCAATACACTGCCCATTGTCCTGAATGCCTTCCAATACCTCATCGAGAGTGACTTTGTCGATCATGGGTTCTTGCAATAGTTCAACAAAATCTTTCTTTGCCAACCGCATCAATACACCCTCTGTAACCATAATGACATTGGCATTACGTGGGTTGTTGGAGATCAAGGCCTCTTCACCAAAGTTGCTACCTTCACCAAGGACAGCCAGTTCCACCGGTTCGCTTTTGGGATCTTGCTGACGCGTGACCTTGGCTTGCCCCTGTTTGATGAGGTAGTAGTAATCACCAGGATCACCTTGCTTAATAATGACATCACCACTTTTCACATCAATGCTTTCCATGCGTGTAAACAATTCCTTGATGTTTGCCGGAGGTAAAGAACTGAATGTGGCTGATGGAGTGATATTGTTAGTCCAGTTTTTTGTGCCCCCATCAGGATGTGTTTCATCATGCTTATCATCGCCAGTGGCGATTTGATCCCAGGTCAGATAGGTGTCCAGTTTGTTTTTATCAATACGGATGATTTCAACCGGTGATAATGTCATGGCTGTGGTCTGGCGTGGTTGTTTAGGGTCGAGTGGGTGCCAGGATGCTTCTGTGCCGGCTGTAATCAGTTTGCATGTACCCATGCCGGTACGCAGTTCGAGTTCACCACTAATGAGATAAATCACCTGATTATCAATATCACCCTCACTGAAGAGTGTGATGTCGGTATCCACATGTTCGATCAGTATTTCGTTGGCGAGTTCACGTATCCTCTCCCCAGACAGGGTCGAGATCGGTTCCAGTGAACTCAATGTATCTACATCGACGTAATTTGGGTGTTCTAGTTCTTCCATTAAGTTAATTATCGTCAGTTCACTGAAAAATCTGAACTTTTTCCAATTCTTTATGTGGTTTTTATCTACATCAAGTGAGCCGGATTATTGTTTATTTTGTGCTCAGTCAGATTGATTCATTGAGTATAGTATGAAATTTCTGAACGACCAGAAAATGCTAGCTTTAACAAATGGTTATAGCAAGGCAGGGTGGGTATTGAGACTATGAAAGTATTCATTGTAGGTTGTGCCTGAGGCACAACCTACGGTGAATTTCTGTATATGCTGTGGAAGTGACGGTCTCTGTGTTGCGGGAACAGGCTTATTCCAGCTTGTCTACGCCTGAGGGTGTACCCAGCAACAATACATCAGCAGGGCGAATAGCAAACAGACCATTGGTGACGACACCCACAATACCGTTGAGTGCATTTTCCAGTTTGACGGGTTCCATGATTTCCATGTTATGGATATCAAGAATGACATTACCATTATCCGTCGTGAAACCTTCACGTAATACCGGTTCACCACCGAGTTTTACTATTTCACGTGCGACATAACTGCGCGCCATCGGGATGACTTCAACCGGTAGCGGGAACTTGCCCATCACATCTACTAATTTACTTTCATCGGCGATACAGACGAATTTGTCACTGGCGGCGGCTACGATCTTTTCACGTGTGAGTGCGCCACCACCACCCTTGATGAGATGCAGGTAACGATTGGATTCGTCAGCCCCATCAACATAAAGCGGTAATTGGCCAGCTTCGTTTGAATCAAGCACCTGGATGCCATGTCCTTTCAGACGGTCAGCAGAGGCCACTGAGCTGGCGACCGTGCCATCGATTTTGCCCTTGAGTCTGGCTAGCCCGTCAATGAAGAAATTGGCGGTGGAACCCGTGCCTACCCCCACGATCATACCGCTTTCTACATATTCCAGTGCCGCGTCAGCGACCGCTTTTTTCATCTCATCCTGTGTCATTACATTCTCCACCTGTTTTTTCTGACCGCATTATATTCCCGATAGGTGATATCTATCCAGTTTCTGACCCTATTTCATCAAGTGCTTGTAGCTGACACATCGCTGGACACCTGCTAAGTTAGCACCCCATGAAAGAATATTTTGAAAAAATACAGAATGCCCATGTGTATGAGGTCGCGCGTGAAACACCGCTGGAGTTTGCGCCGGTTTTGTCACGCCGGGTCAACAACCGTGTCTTGCTCAAGCGTGAGGATTTACAACCGGTCTTTTCATTCAAATTGCGTGGTGCCTATAACAAGATCTCACAGTTATCAGAAGAGGCCAGACGCAAAGGGGTGATCGCAGCATCAGCAGGCAATCATGCACAAGGCGTTGCCTTGTCTGCATTGAAGCTGGGTATCAAAGCTTTGATCATCATGCCGCAGACAACACCGCGTATTAAGGTTGAAGCTGTGCGTTCACTGGGCGCAGATACCGAGCTGTGCGGCAACACATA
>DAOVJZ010000043.1 GCA_030632035.1 Granulosicoccaceae bacterium
AGGGGTATATAGTTATAATGGAAGCATTAAAACATCGGGATAAAATAAGAAATTGGGGCACAATATGAATATGACAACAAATGAAACCGCTACGCTGGAACTTACCTCGGAAGACCTTGATAAGTTCAGACAACTCGCAACGAGTCAGGACTATAAACAGGGTAGCCAGATATTCGAGGAAGGTGACAACGCCGATTATTTCTATTTCATCGAAACAGGTCGGATTTCCATATTCATACAAAAATTTTCTCACCAGGAAGAGGTCAGCCAACTTGAGGCTGGCGAATATTTCGGTGAAATGGCCTTCTTCAGCGGTGACAAACGCTCTGCATCAGCGGCGACCCTTACCGACACTACATTACTCAGTGTTGATAAGGATTCCTTCCTGAAACTTCTCAATAATGACAAAGAGCTGGCCAACAAAATCAACGGCATTGTGAACAAACGCAATGAAGAACTTACCCTTAAGGAAAATCTACTCGATAGCATGTGCGTCAAAAGTAGCAACATGCACATCGGTATAAAAGGTGATCCTTCTTTGCGCGAATCAGCGTTTACAAGAGATCGTTATGAAAGTGACGTAGACAAGATTATACATGCCCTGCAACCCCATCTCTACGACATATTAATGAACCGTTGTGCCTACGAATTGGTCATTCACTTTAACAGCGGAGAAATTCATACCAGATCGATCTTCAACCCGATGGTTGATGAGATCCATCCTGCAAACAAACTGGCCAACAAAGCATATATAGAACGACATTTTCCACTGTTAGACTACCAACAGAAGATGGATATGGTAAGACAACTCTATGCCTTTATTGCAAATGGTACCAACACTTCCGATATGTCGCAGGTACACAAGGAAGCATTGCATTCACGTCAAACTGCCTGGGCTCCTATGGAGCCGGCCGAAATCCCCAATATCATCTCCAGACTACCCATGCTAAGAAAAATGCAGAACTTCTATCTGCGTAATATTACTATCAGTACAATTGAAGATGCCGTACGTATGCAGTTCAATTGTGATGGAGCGCATATCCTCAGTTCTGATCGTTATCAAGACTTCCTGGAAACTAACATACCAGAGGAGGATGATGGTGATGAACCCTTTGTCGAGCGTAGAAAGAACCATCGCAGAACGGCAAGCGAAAATACCGCTATTGATCGCAGGAGTCCTCCCGGACGTCGCCAGGAAGATTGGGACAGGCTTACTATCGCACTGAAACAGTAGTTAATATCCGACTAACAATCATAGATTGAATAGTGTTCACAGGAACAAGTGATCTGTTATCAACTGGATTTAACCACCCTGCCCTAATATCCTGAACAGGATAAAGGAAAAGGGAGTGTTATCCTGAAGTCTGATTATTGCTTATGACTTATTGTTGTCACTAAATACAGCCATGACAGCTTCAAGCTCCTTACGCAACAAGATACGCTCCTGTGTATCCAGGTTCGCGCACTCCGGCAATTCCTGACCTGCCTTTAATAATTCAATATATCCATATACGGCACGACATCCATGCTCACACATGACTTCTACATAGTGATCAATTTTAACATTGCCTGTTGTCATAGTAATTTAAAACTGAATAAATAGCCTATGTTGATAGCTAACCACAAATATAACCAGCACTCTGCCATCATAATCAGATTAATAACAGAACTATCATAAGTAAATTAACAGAGACTGTTCATACCTTTAAGCAAGCAAAAATTCTAAAACAATGGTCAAAAATACGCATATATACTCCATTATTTAGCCTGGTTAATACGTGGCTAAACCATTCTTATCAGATGTCCTGATCAATTTTTAAAATTGGTTCTTCTGGTATGGCATGATAGTGACAAGAACAATACAATAAAAACACTATGTCCAGAGTTCCTCCTGACAAAGACCGTAGAAATCCCGACCGTTTCGATCGCCGGCAATCAGTTCCTGTTGCCGGACATCTGGAATTACTGTCGAAGATGAGTGGCAATCTTGCCATTACACTCAATATTGACGAGACCATTAAAAAAACGCTGGAGCTGATTGTTCAGTTCGTTAAGGCCCAGGCTGGCTCCCTGTTTCTACTTGAAGACAATGCCTCCATACTCACATGCAAGGCAAGCACTGGCTCAGTAGATTTACAGGGCATCACATTAAAGGCCGGCGAAGGCATTGTGGGGCAATGCGTGGCCAGCAATACCAGTCGCATGGTCTGGAATGTTGAGAAAGATCCAAATTTTTTCTCTTCCATTGATACAGCTACCGGTTTCAAAACCCGTTCTATCCTGTGTGCACCGATGGCAGTCAATGGTGTAGGAATTGGTGCAATTGAACTGGTTAACAAAGCCAGTGACGATGAACTTTTTTCCGATGTAGATCTTATGATGCTAAAGACACTGGCATCTGCCGCCGCACTGGCTATCAATAATGCCCACATGGTAAAAGATTTAATTGGTAAGGAACGTATCAGCCGCGAACTGGAAATGGCAAGTGAAATGCAACGCAGTCTATTACCAAAACATCGTCCTCTCCCCTTTCCTGTCTGTGGTGTTAATCTGCCAGCCTTTGAAATGTCCGGTGACTTCTACGACTTCTTCGAGTTAAATGATGGCCGTATATATTTTTGTATCGGTGATGTGTCGGGCAAGGGCATGGATGCAGCTCTGCTAATGTCCAAGACAGCCAGCCTGTTTCGGTGTTTAGGCAAGACTGTCCATGAACCTGATGTGCTGTTGTCCACTATTAACTGTGAACTCTGCGAAACAACCATTCATGGCATGTTTGTATCCATGGCTTGCGGTATTCTCGACCCTGCCACATACGATGTATATTTGGCTAATGCTGGACATGAACCACCACAGATTTATTGTCAGGATGGAACATTTTTATTATTAGAGGCAAGCGTTCCCCCGCTTGGCATCATACCTCTTGAGCATGGGGAAAAAGGTATAACCTGTGAGACGTTTAATATAAAGGGGCGCACGCTTTATATCTTCACCGATGGTGTAACCGAAGGCAAACTGGAAAATGGCAATCGCCTGCAAGTATCAGGCTTTCAATCCATGATACGTAAACACGCGAACCGACCTGCCATGGAACGGCTCGATACAGTAGTCGCCATCCTCAGGGATACTGGACACAAACGCCATGACGACATCACCCTCATTGCTATCGATGGGACATGTGATGATCTGGATAAAGAAACAGAAGAACATCATGACTCAATGATCGTACGGCATACGTTCCATACACACATTGATGCACTTGATGAGGTACGTCATGTCGTGGATCAAGCATGTAAAAGCTGCGGATGTAATCAAGAACTAACCACGGACATTATTATTGCCATCGGAGAAGCATATCAGAGTGTGATACGACATACATCTCAGAGTATAGACAAGCACATAATGACATTGAAAATATACCACAGAAATGATGTTCTTGAATTTTATTTACAAGATTCAACGCCCTCTATAGAGCAGTCTGAGTTTAAGATACCGCACCCGGATGAATTAAACGATGATGAATCGGAAACATTTCTCATTCATGATGCTATGGATGAAGTTAAATATTTTTCTGCACCATCAAATCATGGCAGTCTGTTTCATATGACAAAATATATTGGAAAAAACAATAGTGATGAAACATGAAGATACTTAAAATATATAATATCTGCCAGTGACATCATTATAAAAACAGTCACAAGAGATCTACGACAAATAAAAAAAGCAGAGACTCATTGAACCTCTGATTTTTTTAACTTAAATACTATTAAATCGCTCGTTACTTTCTGACACGACGACCCAACAGACCCATACCCACCAGACCACTCAACATCAGAGGTAACGCTGCCGGAACCGGGGCTACCAAGACAGGGGCAGGGGCAGGAGTGATATCAATAATAAAGGCTAAGTCTAATAAGTCACCTTCACCATTCAGCGGATCAGCCCAGGCATCCGTGTAATTCTGGGCGGTGAAATAATGACCACCTGTGTATCCTGCCCGACTCCCTACACTGCCATAATCTGAACCATTAGCAGCTTCAAGAACCCAAGCGTAGGTTGACCCATCATTAGTCAACGACAGATCAGTGAAGCTCACAGTACACTCCCCATCTGTACAGGCTTCTCCCGTCAGCGCTAATACACCACTGTTGCCCAAGGGATCATTTTTCGGGAGTATATCTGTACCGGTATATTCCGTTTCAGTCAGTAAGACGGAAAACAATACATCAGTAGTATTGAAGGTGTTCATATCCGAGAGTTCAAATATCAAGTCAAGTTTTTCCACTAAACCACTAACTGGGGATATGAAACTTTGAGCGAAATATTTAGTACCATAACCGCCACCGAAAAACCCAAAACTGTCGTTGGCGTCAGCCGGCCAGTTATTTATTGTGGCTGCTTGTACCGAATATGTGGTAAAAAATACCAGCATACTGGTAACCACAAATACAAACCCTATGGTAAGACTTCTATAACTACTCATTACCCTAATGCCTCTTGATTAATAGTACTTTGTTCTAATTACTGTTGTTATATTAATCCCTGTTTTTTTGTCTTTTTAGCGAATACCCTGAGCCATTGCTAGTAGAATATCCTCCTATTTCCAAGATTATATAATACATCTTCTCTTCAATTATCTCAATCAATTACCTCACTAAAAAGTACTTGTTTTACATATACTTACTGCGTTTAGCCATGCCTATTAATCCAATCAAACCTGAGCCGAATAGCCAGACGGCAGCAGGAACGGGAACTGGAGCAACGCCTTCAGGTATTGTCACTGTTACAGAACTACAGTGCTGCCATCAGAAACACTGCCGCCAAATGAACCACCTGAAAATCCCCACCATGATCCAATAGCATCAGAATCGGTATAGCTTGCTTGCCCTGCATTGTTGCCATAATTAAAACTGCCTATAAAAACATCCCCAGCAAGGGTGGTGCCATTAAATGAAAGACTAGCCGCGTTTAACTGCCCTGCGCCAAACGCTATTGAAATACCCAAAAATAAACCACTAACTTTTTTCATTCTATTTCTCCAAAAACATAGCTCTGGTAACCAGCTCTTTACCTGTACAGGTTTTTCCATATATAGCAGCAGCGATTTTTTGTATTATTTTGAGAACATCCTGAAATACCGGGGAAACTTTATGACTATCAATATACTCTTCACACAATGAAGAATCCGAACCTTTAATCAATACAATACAGACTAAATTCTCCTGTATATGCAATTTAGCCAATGGATCAGCAATATCAATTATTCTGGTATCGGAATACCCGATACGGAAAAGTATCTGACATACTTCGCTTGTCTGTTCTCCCTCAGAAGAAACTGTTAATAAATAAATTATTGGCAACTTCATAAAGGCCTGCTTTCTTAACATAAGATATTTTTCAGTAGCCCTAAAGCTTCTACCCCTGAAATTCTATTTTCTAATCTTATGGTTTTTATATTAATTTCTACTTATTGCAATAATTGTGCCATAAAGCAAAAAGCATATTAAAAACAAAGGTATAAAAATTTATAGTGTATTTTTTATACTGGCAATTTCGAAAAATGTAAAATTTTTCGACAGTAGTATTTATCCTTTACAAGGATGCCCTGGGTTTACAATCCTCGCCCTTCGAGCCAGCACTGCGTACTGTTGCTCTCGCTGAATTTAAACCAGATCCTCTTCACACTCCAAAAACAAGAAAAGCGAACTTTTCAGTTCACTTTTCTTGTTTTATAGCGCTGCTGGGAGTCTCTACCAACTTAGTATCCCTAAGGGGCAGATTTACCAGAATCAATAAAGATCAACTACTACCTACGTAAGTCACCTTCATCATACCCTCTCACATCAATATACCTGGCCTAAAATTCGACTATAACAATTGACTGACAACGGTAATCCCTAGAATTACAACAACAACGCCGGCATAAACGTATTCACTAAAACCAAACAAGGTCGTTCTTCGATCATCTGCCATTGTAAAGAGGTATTTAGATGCAATTTTAAAAATGGACGGAATAATCAAGAGTGTCACAATTCCAGAAGTAAATAAAATTGCCGCAATCAGATTACCAACGGTATTGTAAGGAACTAATGGTGCAAGCAATAAAGGCAGGAAGCCAATAGCAACAACTAAAAGATTCCGAATGATAGCTTGTGCTGGCTCATTAAAGTAGAGCTCCAAAGATTTTTCCCAATTTCCGGTTTGGCTATGTAAATGACGCATACGAACCATAAAATGAATTGCAAAATCAATTGCAAGCCCAATAGCCAATGCCGAGAGTACGGCTACTGGCATATCATATGATTTACCAGCAAGCCCTAAAACACCATAAATAACCAACATAGTGAAAGTCAGGGGCAACATTGCCAGTAAACTCCACCAAATAGAACGCAGGAGGAATACCATAATTAGCATGACAGCCAAATAACTTCCAAGAATGGAAAACATCATGCCATTAACCATTTTGTCCTGCCAAACCACATTGATATAGTTAAGGCCAAACCAGTCCGTCGTTACCTCCATGGGAGGTGGGTTCTGTGCAACAAACTGTTCTGTGGCTTCAATAACTTTAGTCATATCAACATTATCACCACTGTTAAGCATCAACCAGACTATCCCCTGACGAAAATCATTGGTAACAAAACGCCAGATATCCTGTGGTCGGTGACTGTTCTGATACGTCAGCAATGACTGGGCAACCGCTTGTGAAGTATCAGGAACACGGTAGTATTTTTCCTCGGCACTATGCAATTCCCGATTTACTGTTTTAACAAAGTCAGTGATTGTAATGGATTTGCCTACAATTCCTGTCTGCAACAAATGTTCCTGTAATTCAGCCATGTAGTTAAGCATATCGGGTTGTTTGAAAATCTGATAATCCTGACGAGCCAGATCGAGATATTCCAGCGCCGCTTCAGCCAGTTGCTCGTCCTGCCCACTTATATTATCGCTGTCCAGCACCTGCTCTATTGTCGTTTCAAGCTGGTTCAATAATTCAATCTGTGATGCATCAGCATCAGCTGCCTGCTTTAATTTATCTACCAATACACCGCTTCCAGGATATTCCTGTCGCAATTGATTCAACTTGCCATGCCATTGACTGAGAAATGCCCCGCTATCCTCATCGGCACCCTTAAATGCAAGATAGGCCATATAGGTACCGGCAAAGTGATCATTCAATACCCGATCCGCTACACTGATGTCGTGATCATCATGAAACCAACGTATCGGATTATCATTAACTACAATTTGTGTAATGCCGTAGATAAAACCGACCATCAACACCAGCGAGAAAGTGACGACCATACCGGCACGTTGCAGGCTAAACTGACGCATGCCCTGCAACAAACGGGCAAGCCAGAGGTTCTCATTTTTCGGCTGTTCACTCGCCTTTATCGCCAGTGCCTCAATACGTTCTCGCTTCACCAGGAATATATATGCTGGAATAAAACTGATTGAAAGCAACCATGCCAGAATAACGCCGATACTGACAAAAATACCGAAGACCTGTACCGGTGGAATTGGCACCAGCGCCAATGATGCAAAACCGATAGCAGTAGTCATGGAGGTGTAGAACATTGGCACAAATAACTCGCGCATCACATGTTGCATAGTCAAACGACGGCTGCGGATGCGTGGATAGAAGTCGAAAAACTCAGACAGAATATGTACCGAATCTAGGACCGCAATCGGCATGATAAAGATGGGGATCATTGAACTCATGATGTGTACTGTCTGCCCGGAGATTACCAGCAGTGACATGGTGATTATCACCGAAACCATAGCAACAACCATCGGTGCCGTGATCAACGTTAGATTACGGAAGAAGAAATACATTAATAGAAAAATAACAAACATCGCCATCGGTGCCGATATCGCCATCTGGATAAACATTTCAACACCGAAGGAATCTTCTGCAACCGGAAGACCGGTTATGAAGTACTGTTCGTCACCCTCAAACTCCTCAATTTTTTCCTGCAGGGCACGATAGACACGGTAGCTGACATCCTTGGCGCTTAATGGCAAATAGATTGCTATCGCCTTGTCATCTGATGAAGCTAGCGTGGAATTCATCAGCGGCAATCGCTTGATCATATCTCGTACTGCCAGTGCCCCCTCACGACTTTGAGGTGGTTCCGGCATCAACCATGAAAAGCTAATGGAACCGGGACCATTCTGACCAATATTATCAACTGTGGAAGGTGACATGATATCGACACTTACTACCCCTTCGACGGACTCTCCATCATCACTATCCCAATGCTGGCGAGCGGCAAATTCGGTCAATTCATGGATACGTTTGAGGGACTCCGGGTTGTAGATGCCATCGGGGTGTGTTTCATTCACCACACCGACCACCATCAAATCATACAGGTTCATTTCCTGTTTCAGTCGATTATGCAACACCCGCGCAGGCTCATCCTCCGCCAACATGTTCTCCGGATCAGTGTCGACTTTCAGCCCATTATAGATTGGAAACTGCTCCGGCCAAATCGAGGGAACAATGGCATGAACCGCCAGAACAAACATCACTGACAACATGGTCCAGAGGATCAGTCGTGGTCGATTCATGGAAAGTGTTGGAACAGCAAAGTAGGCTGATTTATCGTAGAAAAACGGTAATATGGTTGCAAGCAGGCTTTTACGTACTGGCAGTTCCGCGGCAATGGAAGGGTAACGGCGCACTAACTCATCAATGGATTTTCGGTCAAGGATCAGCACCTCACCATCTTCTTCCATAACTACATCAGCAGAATGATTCTTACCATTGAAAAATGGCTCATCTCCATAGTGCTCGCCCGGTAGTCGTTCACCCATAGAGGTTACACTGCCATCTGTCTCACGTCGGCTCACTCTGGCACGACCTTGAGTAATAATAAACAGCTTGTCAGCTTCATGGCCCTGACTGCATAGAACGGTTCCGGCGCTGATCTTCTCCTGCCGTTGCACCGCAATAATTTGTTCCAGATCAGCCTCTTCCAGTCGGCTAAACGCAGGGATACGCGACAGCTGTCGCTCTAGTCGAAGTTTATCGATAAAGTCGGCAAGCACCGGACTATTTTCCAGTAACTCGAAGAAATCTGTTTTTTCGGCACGATAGATCTTGGTATGGGTCAAGGCTCGCACGGTACCGGTTCGAGAAACCTTCTGCATCAGGCCGATTTCACCAAAGAACTGCCCCGGCTCCAGAAGTCCCAGCGTAGTTTCAGTGCCATCAGCGTTATCCAGCACTACCGCCAGTTCGCCACTGGCCACACAAAAGAAGCTGTCTGAATGATCGCCCTGCTTAATAATCACATCACCCGGCTGGAAAGTCTGCAGTTGAAAACATGACTGCAATTTTGATGCGTCACTGTCACTTAATTCGAATTGATGAAATATTTCACGTATATCCATTTATTGTTCCCCTATTTAACCGAGCCAGCAAAGCTGTAACGCACCATGACATAATAGTTACTGTTATATTTAAACTGCCCCATAGAGGCATAAGGTTCATTGTCCCTGACATCGACCCAGGTACCACCAACCTCCATTGATAAACAAT
>DAOVJZ010000204.1 GCA_030632035.1 Granulosicoccaceae bacterium
ATATGTCACGTTTTGTTGAAATTCTCAATCAGCATGAACGTGAAATATCGGTAAAGTCTTTCAAAGATATGATGGCTGAAATGGCAGAACGTCTGGAAGCCGAGTCCGGTCACATTGAGATGAACTTCCCCTACTTCGTTAACAAGGCCGCGCCGGTTTCCGGTGTAAAGAGTTTGCTGGATTATGATGTCACCTTTATTGGTGAAATCACCAAAGGTGTTCACGCCACCACATTAAAAGTAGTGGTCCCCGTTACCAGCCTATGTCCCTGTTCCAAGAAAATTTCGGATCGTGGCGCACACAATCAACGCTCCCACGTCACCTTGACGGTTAAAACTAATGGCTTTATCTGGATAGAAGACCTGATCGATATTGTTGAAGAAATAGCCTCATGCGAACTTTACGGTCTGTTAAAACGTCCGGATGAAAAACATGTGACCGAACGTGCCTATGACAATCCCAAATTTGTTGAAGACATGGTGCGCGATGTGGCTGCAAAACTAAATAATGAAGAACGTATCTCTGCTTATATAGTAGAGTCAGAAAACTTCGAATCCATTCACAACCACTCGGCTTACGCTCTAATAGAAAGAAATAAAGAAGCCTAAATCACCCCATTAAATGTTAGCTAAAAAAAAAGGCCGCACAATGTGCGGCCTTTTTTACAGCATAAGACTAATCTTTAATCGATCATTCTTCCTGCAGGTAAGCAAACCCATGCTGCTGTAATTCAATTATACGGCCAACAGCACCCTGGTTAACATAAATTCTACCAGTCGTATTAGGGCCGATTCCGTCATCATCAGTGTTAGAGTAAATAGCTCTTTCATCCATCATGAACCAACCTGATTTATTGAACTCCCTGGCTTTCTTCTGCATACCCTTCAGGGTAACGCCACAGACTTCTAACTGAATGTTAATACCTGCGTTTTGAAGTGCAAATATTTTGTCAACCCACTTTTTAACGTGAGCAGGCATGCCATTTTTAAAGGGCCATTTTTCTGTTTTCATAGCTGGACCATGAAAAATACCAACAATTGCAACGTCATCAAAATCCATCTCACCTATTGCGATGCGATGTTGCATAACTTTTCCAAGCAATGCCATGTGTCTGATGCCAACTGGATTAATTTCAAATGTTTTACCAACAACGTTGCCCGCGTCATCTTTAACAGCGATTGGAGTTGTAGATGTAACAGCGTTATCCAGATTGAACACCACCTTCACCTCATCGAGATTAACAGGCACATCAATACACTCACCACCACCAAAATCGGCGTCTGCATCGGCATTCATTGGATCATTAACCACCCACAGTTGTTCACAGGGGTCAGTAATACCTGGGAATATGTGGCCCTTATCGGCTAGTGCTGCTGAAGAACTGAATACAAATCCAGTCAGTGCAACAGATAAAAAAATTGTTTTAAATTTGTTAGACATATTTTTTCCTTTTTATTTACAAATTTTAATTACTAAAGCGTAATTTATAGTTGGCCTCCAGCTGCACACTGTCGCGAAATCCGGAATCCATTTTCCATTTAACGTGTTAATCATTGATCGTCAGCAAAGAACTGAAAACAGGTGGGTTATCGCTAACCTCCACATCGACGCCATACACTGCGCGCAAATGCCCCCTGCCCCCTCATCCAAGTCTCCGCCATACAAACTGAGACTTACCGCTTCAAAACCAGCAGGAACTATACATATCAGTAAATTTTATTACAATATCAGTTATAGATATAAAGAGATCGAACCATAAAAAATTCGTATAAGAGATTTAATGCAGTAATTACAAGCAATTAGAGAAACTCTAAGGAAGAATGACCATACTTGCGACAGATATTAAGACGTTTTAACTAGACAATAAACAAGAGGAAAATTATCGGGTGGGTTCAATACTTCTTTTTAATGCGCATTACATTGCCTGTACGCTGAATATCCAACTGGCCCAAAAAAGACATTCCCAATAATGTTTGTACAGGGAACCTGCCTACTATAACGACTGCCGGAATATTATTCAGTGTGATAGCCCCCAACGTAACCTTATTGAGAATTACCCCATAAGCCTTGGTATTACCAGAAGCGGTGCCAACCATCATTTCCTGACCAGACATTCGAAAATCGATCCCGAGGCGTTTAGCTTCTATTGAATTCATCGCTATAGTTGTGGCACCAGTATCAATCAGAAAAGAAACCGGCAAACTATTGATACTGCCAACTGTTAAATACATTCCGCGAGCATCAGATGACACAATCACTGTAGAGCTTTTTCTTTGTTTATACGGTGAGGAAACTGCGTGGTGATCCCCCATACGCAATCGCCGTTGTTTGCCATCAATATTCACTTCAATACTATCGGAGTGGATTTTGATGACTTTTACCCCATCTTGTTTTTGCCCTGAAGAGAGCAGCCGTCGCTTTCCATCAATAGACAGCACAGCTTTACTACCCATTATTCCTTCAAGAAATACCTGACGTTGGCTCTTGTTTTCATCCGTGCCTACTGTTTCGGCGCCTATAGATACAGAACACATCAACAAAAAAACTGATACGATAATCAGTGACCCCGGGGAATATATTCTGGGCAACCCTCTTATTAATGTTGAAAATAAAAAAATCATGAAACCCATCCGTATTTTTCGTCATATAAGCTGTGAAGGCCCCGGTTACTTTTCCGAGGTTCTGGACCACTATAGCATCCCATTTGAACTGGTCTGTATCGACAAGGGAGAAATGCCACCTCCTCAAATCAATGATGTTAGCGGCCTGGTTTTCATGGGAGGACCCATGAGTGTTAATGATGATCTACCCTGGATAAAACAGGAGCTTGATCTCATTAAAAAAGCAGTGGATGCCGACTTACCAGTGCTAGGCCATTGTCTCGGCGGCCAACTTATTAGCAAAGCACTAGGCAGCACCATTAGCGCCAACCCGGTAAAAGAAATTGGTTGGTTACCTGTACAAAAAATAGAAAATGAACAAAGTAAGGATTGGTTAAATAAGCTTCCTTCAGAAACCACCATGTTTCACTGGCATGGAGAAACATTCTCTATTCCTGATGGCGCAACAGCGATTCTCAAAAGTCATCACTGCGCACATCAAGGCTTTGTTATTGGCAAGACTCTTGCGCTGCAATGCCATGTGGAAATGACCACACCAATGGTCAAAGAATGGGCTACCTTGTACAGAGATGAACTCGCTCACTCAAGTGAAACTGTACAAAGTTATGAGGACATGGTTTCCGGGCTGGAAAACAAAGTGGAAAATCTGCAGAACGCAGCTAATGCGCTATACCAACGTTGGCTAGAACCAGTTCGGGACTAAACACCTGCCGTATGCGGGCGAACCTTAATCAGAGACTAAAGCCTGGTAACAGGTCGTGCTGTACTAACAGTCTGGACTGAAGCCTGAATGGCTACCGAACTTACCGCTGAGTAATCTCTGGCCTGAGCAGATGTTTGGGTAGATGCTTGTGTGGACATAGTCACCACAACACCTATCGCCACTACCACAAACAATAC
>DAOVJZ010000023.1 GCA_030632035.1 Granulosicoccaceae bacterium
ATGATAGTACCAGCGATGTAACCACCGTTTTCACGTGGGCGACCTAGCGCATTCCACAAGTCAGTGATATCCATTGAAGGACCATCGAACAGGTTCAGCATTTTAGGTGGTACATAGAAATCGTACATCTGAGAGTTCTTGATGTCACCCATGCCCTGGTTGTTACCGATAGCCAGAGTCAGGAAAGAAACGATCATAGCGCGACCGTCAATGACATTACGATCGAACAGTTCGTTCGGGTAAGCAATCTTCATCAAGCCTTTGGCTTCATCAATGAAATAAACTAATGCGTCAACGCCTTTAGTGAAGTCGTCAGTAGTTGATACTTCAACGTTAGTACCGGTTGAAGATTCAGCAGCAAAGTGAGCAGCTGCTTCCAGATAACCGTAACCTTCAGCAGGTTCCATAGTGTAAGCAACAAGAATGTGTTTGCCGTCAGCAAGCAAATTCTCTTCGTTCAAGCTCAGGTCAGAATAACGACCTGTTTGATCTAATAAAGCCATTGTTGATCTCCTATTAAAAAATTCGGGCTGGTTATGACAGGCTTTGTTCAGTGCCTGCTTCCAGGGACGGCTACTATAGTTCCGCTCAATCATAATTAACATTCAATGTTTTTGATTGAAACCATAAGTAAATACTTATAGTATTGATGTATGAACGTAACTATCCGCCAGCTAAGGGTTTTTGATGCCGTGGTTCGGCATTTGAGCTATACCCGAGCCGCACAGGAGCTCCATCTCAGTCAGCCTGCTGTTTCTATGCAAATCAAGCAGTTAGAAGAGAATGTAGGCATGCCCTTGTTTGAGCAAATGGGTAAAAAAATCTACCTGACGGAAGCCGGAATTGAGTTTTATACCTACAGCCATAATATCGCCCTGCAACTGGATGAGGCTGCAGCGGTCATGGAAGATATGAAGGGGATACACCGTGGAAAACTCGCTGTTTCCGTTGCCAGTACCGCCAACTATTTTGCGACCCGACTACTGGCCAATTTTGCCAAGCAGCATGAAGGTATCACGATCAGTCTGGATGTGACCAACCGTAAGAGCCTGCTGAACCAGCTTGATCAGAATGAAACCGATCTGGTTATTATGGGACGTCCACCATTAGAAATGGATCTGGTGACAGAGGCTTTTATGGATAATCCGCTTGTAATTATCGCGCCACCGGATCACCCGTTGGCAAGTGAAAAAGAAATCCCTTTTAAAAGGATACAGCAGGAAACCTTCGTGGTACGTGAACAGGGTTCCGGTACCCGAATCGCGATGGAGCGCTTTTTTGCCGAGAAGGGTGCGCACCTGACTACGGGTATGGAAATGACCAGTAATGAAGCCATCAAACAGGCCGTTGAGGCCGGGTTGGGGCTGGGTATTGTTTCTATCCATACACTGGAGCTGGAACTGGAAACCAATCGCCTCAAGGTGCTGGATGTTGAGTTGTTCCCGATTATGCGCCACTGGTATATCGTATTCCGCAAGGGCAAGCGCTTGTCTCCTGTTGCACAGGCCTTTCGGCGTTTTGTGCTGGAAGAAGGGGCAAATTCAAGGGTTGCTGGAAAATGAACTTGTAAATGCTTCACCTGTCTCACTGATTGCCCCATATATAATGGTATATCTATTTGTGGTGGGACACGGTGGTTTAGACTAAAATCTACAGACAATGAAAATTCTGACAACAATACGATTATTTTTTCTGATGCTGGCCCTGATAGTGGTCCCGTTGCAGGGATATGCTTTGACAGCAGGCAGTGACATGACACCTTGTCATGATATGTCTGTCATGCAGGATGGCGCTGATATGGATTGCCAGACTGGCAATAGTTGTGATGTTGATCAGCAATGTGCCGGTAGTTGCACCGACTGCGGAACATGTTCAACTATTTCATTTGTTCCATCCATCAATACCAACATAGATTTTGTTTTACATACTGAACGGATTTTTGTTGTAGAAAACTATTATCCCCAACCCCCTTCTTTCGTCGAACCTCGACCACCTAGCACGCCTGTTTAAAGGGTGTTGCTTCCAGTGACTGTCTAGCACAGTCAATCACAATCCATCTGGAAACAATGCATCTGCTATGCAGTGATGTTGTATTTCTATGTGTTTTTGGAATAGGTATTGAGGTTAACAAAATGAAACAGTATCAAAAAAGAGTGCTTTCAACCGTGTTCGGTTTATTGTGTACCAGTCTGGTACAGGCGGGCGAATTAAGTTTGCAGGAAGCAGAGAAGATCGCACTTGGTCAGGACTCGCTGGTATCTGGTCTGCAATCCAGTGCACTGGCGTTATTAGAGCAGGCAGTTGCAGACAACACATTGCCAGATCCCAAAGTCAAAGTGGGACTCATTAATTTCCCGACGGATACATTCAAGCGTGATCAGGAAGCCATGACCCAGGTGCAGTTCGGTATTCAGCAAATGATTCCACGTGGCGATACGTTGGCGATCAAATCCAGACGCACTTCAATCATGTCGCAAGGAGTACGTTCACGCGCTAGTGATCGTGAATTGCAGGTATTGCGTGATGTCAGGAAAAATTGGCTGGAGGCATATTACTGGTCACAGGCAGGCACTATCGTAAAAGAATCACGTTCCCTGTTTAATCAACTGGTTTCTATTACCCGTTCGCATTACTCCACAGGCAGAAGAACACAACAGGATGTGATTCGTGCCGTTCTTGAACTTGGGTTGCTTGATGACCGCACAGTGAGTATTCGTTCACGTGAAGAACAGGCGCGCGCCATGCTTATGAAATGGGTAGGCGATACAAAATCCAGACAGCCGCTATCAAAGATATTTCCTGTCTTGCCTGCTTCTGCAGGAAAAGAAGAGCTGCTCGCAAGAATCGATCAACATCCAAAATTACGACTGCGTGATTCCATTGTGTCCGCAAGGGAAGCGGGTGTGGATCTGGCACGACAGGCATACAAGCCTTCATTGATGGTCGATGTTACTTATGGCATGCGTGATGGCAATAATATGGATGGTTCCGAGCGTGCTGACTTCGCCAGTGCCATGTTGATGTTTGATGTGCCCTTGTTTACCAGTAAGCGACAGGACAGACGACTTGCGGCCAGTCAGCATGAATTGGCAGCCACGGTTTATGAGCGTGATGATGCACGTTCAACTCTGGTAAGCAAACTGGAGCAAACAAGCGCCGATTGGTCACGATTACAGGAACGCGTCAAAAATTATAAAGAGTTATTAACACCACAAGCAGAGGCGAATGCCAGTGCGGCACTTAAATCATATCAAAGTGATCAGGGGGATTTTACCGGTCTGATGCGCGCACGGATCACAGAGCTTGAAATCAGGCTCAATGAACTAAGAGTGAAAGTTAACTATGCCAAGGCACAGGCAGAACTGTTGTATTTGGCGGGAGATGCAAAATGAATTTGTTAAAAGTTATTTTTGTTTTTTCACTGGGTGTAATGATTACAGCCTGTGATCAGGTTTCTGACATATTTTCTGATAAAGAGGAACAGAGTCAGGAAATGCAACAAGCAGCACCCAAGGAAAAGAAAATTCTTTATTGGGTTGCACCGATGGATGCCAATTACCGTCGTGATGAACCAGGCAAATCACCGATGGGTATGGATCTGGTTCCGGTTTATGAAGAGGAAGGTGATGGAACAGCAGTAAAGATTTCACCCTCTGTTGTACAAAATATGGGTGTACGCACAGAGCCGGTCAAATTTGGTCGCTTGTGGCGTCGTATTGATACAGTTGGTTATGTTGGTTATGACGAAGATCGTATGAGTCATATCCACTTGCGCACAGATGGCTGGATTGAAAAACTGTTTGTGAAATCAGCAGGTGATACCGTGCGCAAGGGTGACGTTTTGTTTTTGCTCTATTCACCTACGCTGGTGAATGCACAGGAAGAATTTCTACAATCATTAAGAGTGGGAAACAAAAGTTTGCGTGATGCATCGCGTGATCGTTTAATGGCTCTTGGTGTATCCAGGGATCAGGTCAACGAACTTTCCAAAACACGCAAGGCACAACCTTTGTTAAAGTTTTATGCGCCACAGGATGGCGTAATGACTGAACTAAAAGTGCGTGAGGGCATGTATGTAAAACCGGCAACTGAAGTCATGACGTTGGCGGATTTATCTACTGTCTGGTTAATGGCTGAAGTATTTGAAAGTCAGGCTGACTGGGTCAAGGTAGATCAACCGGCCGAGGTAAATCTCAAGTATCTTCCGGGACGTGAAATGGAAGGTAAGGTGGGGTATGTATATCCCACGTTAAATCCAAAAACACGCACACTCAAAGTCAGACTGCGTTTTGATAATCCTGACTTTATACTCAAGCCCAATATGTATGCAGATGTCACCATCTTTGGCGGTGCCAAGAAAAATCTGCTCTATATTCCACGCGAGGCATTGATTCGCACCGGGCAACAAGCCCGGGTGATCCTCGATGCCGGTAATGGTCGTTATGAAGCACGCGAGGTGACTGTTGGTATTGAGTCCGGCGATGCAGTGGAGATTGTTGCTGGTCTGCATGAAGGTGAAAAGGTGGTGATATCAGGACAATTCCTGATTGATTCAGAAGCCAGTCTTAAAGCCAGTTTGACCCGAATGAAATCAGTTGAATCTGAACAGGTATCACATAAGGTTATTTCCGGACATGGTGTGATAAAAAAACTGAAACCAGAAGCAAACAAGGTCAAGATGACCCATGATCCCATTCCTGAACTTGAATGGCCTGCCATGACCATGGATTTTAATCTTTCTAGCGATGCCTCACTCAAGGGATTAAAACAAGGTGACATGGTGATGTTTGAACTCATGGAAATGCCAGAGGGTTTCATTATCAATCGTATCTCAAAAATGGAGATGGAAAAGCCGGTACAAAAAGTTATTTCAGCTCATGGCGTGATCAAAAAACTCAAACCGGATGAGAACAAGGTCAACATGACCCATGATCCCATTCCTGAACTTGAATGGCCTGCCATGACCATGGATTTTAATCTTACCGGTGATGCCTCACTCAAGGGATTGAAAGAAGGTGACATGGTGATGTTTGAACTCATGAAAATGTCCGGTAGTTACAACATCAATCGTATCTGGAAAATGGAAGGAGCACACTAATGATTGCCGGTATTATTGAATGGTCAATCAGGAACCGTTTTCTGGTTATATTGATGACAGTGATCCTGACGGGTTGGGGACTTTATTCTGTAAAGAACACACCACTGGATGCGATCCCTGATTTGTCTGATGTGCAGGTCATTATTAAAACAACGTATCCCGGTCAGGCACCACAAGTGGTTGAGGATCAGGTTACTTATCCTTTAACAACAGCCATGCTTTCTGTGCCGGGTGCAGTGAATGTACGTGGTTATTCCTTTTTTGGTGATTCCTTTGTTTATGTCATATTTAAAGATGGTACCGATCCTTATTGGGCACGCTCGCGCGTACTGGAATATTTAAGTCAGGTATCGTCACGCTTGCCGCGTGCCGCACGTTCTGCACTAGGACCGGATGCAACTGGTGTTGGCTGGGTGTATGAATACGCACTGGTTGATCGCACAGGTCAACATGATCTGTCGCAACTGCGTTCACTGCAGGACTGGTTTTTAAAATATGAATTACAAACCGTGCCTGGTGTATCTGAAGTCGCCACCATTGGCGGCATGGTGCGTCAGTATCAGGTTGTCCTGCATCCCGATCGCCTGCGTGCCTATAATTTGCCACTTAAGAAAATTGCATCGGCTATTCGTGCTGCCAATCAGGAAGCAGGTGGTTCGGTTATTGAAATGGCCGAAGCAGAATACATGATCCGTGCGACCGGTTATATCAAATCAATTGAAGATCTGGAACGTATTCCATTGGGCGTCAGTGAACAAGGCACACCGATTTTGTTAAAAGATGTCGCCGAGGTGCGTATCGGACCACAAATGCGACGTGGTATTGCTGATCTTGATGGTCAGGGTGAAGTGGTTGGCGGTGTTATTATCATGCGCTTTGGTGAAAATGCACTGACAACCATCAAGGGTGTTAAGGAAAGACTGGAAACTCTAAAAAACAGTTTGCCCAAAGGTGTTGAGATTGTTGAAACCTATGATCGTTCCAGCCTGATCAATCGTGCAGTCAGTACACTTGGCACAAAACTGGTAGAAGAGTTTCTGGTTGTTGCATTGGTTTGTATGGTTTTCCTTTTTCATATACGTTCAGCACTGGTGATTATTATCAGTTTACCAATTGGTATTCTGGCGGCCTTCATTGTTATGCAATTACAAGGGATCAATGCCAACATTATGTCACTGGGTGGTATTGCGATAGCCATTGGTGCCATGGTTGATGCAGCCATTGTGATGATCGAGAATGTGCATAAACATATTGAACGCGAAGGGATTAATGATGAAAACCGCTGGTGCATAATTTATGAAGCCAGTCGTGAAGTCGGGCCACCGCTGTTTTTCTCATTGTTAATTATCACATTGAGTTTTTTACCTGTGTTTACACTGGAAGCACAGGAAGGCCGATTGTTTGCACCGCTGGCCTTTACCAAGACCTATGCTATGGCCATGGCGGCGGGTTTATCCATTACGCTGGTGCCGGTATTAATGGGCTTTTTTATTCGAGGCCATATTACGCCCGAACATAAAAATCCGGTTAACCGTATTCTGGTAGCGAGTTACAAACCCTTTATTGATTTTGTTTTGTATTCGCCCTGGAAGGTCGTGGTTGTGTCACTTGTATTGGTTGCCATAAGCGTGTGGCCAATGACAAAACTCGGTTCCGAGTTTATGCCGGATCTGGATGAAGGTGATCTGATGTATATGCCAACCACTTTCCCCGGTGTTTCTATTGGCAAGGCACAGGAGTTGTTACAACAAACAGATAAATTGATTCGCACCTTGCCGGAAGTAAAAAGTGTATTTGGTAAAATCGGGCGTGCCGATACAGCCACCGATCCCGCGCCACTCACTATGATCGAAACCACGATTCAATTAAAACCAAGAAGCGAATGGCGTGACGGCATGACCATGGATAAAATCAAACAGGAACTGGATGGGTTGGTTAAATTTCCCGGCCTGACCAATGCCTGGGTGATGCCCATCAAGACACGCATTGATATGCTGGCTACCGGCATCAAGACACCAGTTGGTATCAAGGTGGCGGGTCCTGATTTGAAAGTGATTCAATCCATTGGTAAACAACTGGAAGAAGTATTACAAGATGTACCTGGCACGGCTTCTGTTTATTCAGAACGTGTTGCCGGCGGACGTTATGTTGTAGTTGATATTGATCGTATCTCCGCTTCACGTTTTGGGTTGAATATAGATGATGTACAGCTTGTTGTACGCACAGCAGTCGGTGGCATGAATGTGACTCAAACCGTGGAAGGACTGGAACGTTATCCGGTCAATGTACGTTACCCACGTGATATGCGTGACTCACTGGAAAAATTGCGATTGCTTCCTATTGTGACACCACAAGGTGCACGTATTCCGTTAGGTGAAGTAGCCGATATCCGTATTGAAGATGGTCCGGCCATGATCAAGAGTGAGAATGCACGCATTAATGGTTGGACATTTGTTGATATACAGGGGCGTGATTTGGGTTCTTATGTAGATGAGGCACAAGCGGTAGTCAGGGACAAGGTTAAATTACCGGCAGGTTATTCGGTTTCATGGTCAGGCCAGTATGAATACATGGTACGCGCCAAAGAACGCCTGAGTATTGTGGTGCCACTAACTCTGGTAATTATCGTACTTCTGTTGTACCTCAACTTCCGTAATATGATTGAAGTGATGATCATCATGGGTACATTGCCACTCGCGTTGATTGGTGGCTTCTGGCTGTTGTATTTGCTCGGTTACAACATGTCGGTAGCGGTTGGTGTAGGTTTTATTGCACTGGCTGGTGTCTCGGTCGAGATCGGTGTTGTCATGCTGGTGTATCTGAATCAGGCATTAAAAGAAAAGATAAGCACACTAAAGGAGCAAAACAGGAAAATGACCGCATCAGATTTGCATGATGCGATTATTGAAGGCGCATTATTACGAGTTCGCCCCATTATGATGACAGTGGCCGCAATTATTGCAGGGTTATTGCCTATTATGTTGGGTGATGGCACGGGTTCAGAGGTCATGCGCCGTATTGCAGCTCCCATGGTTGGTGGTATGATCAGCGCCACAATCCTGACCCTGGTGCTTTTACCGGCTGTCTTTCTGCTCTGGAAGCAAAGCAGTATCAAGCGTCAGTCATGACATGTTTTTCATACAGGCTTGGTTAATTAATCAACAAGGAGAAAAATCATGCATGATAGTGAGGGTATGTTGAGCTGGTTTGGTTTTGGTCATTGGGGTATTGGACTTCTTTTTTGGGTTGTTGTTATTGTTCTGGTGGCAACACTGATTAAGAACCTGACGGGTAACAGCAATACAGACAAATAATCTTGAAAAAGTGAGGAAGTATTATGTATGGATTTAATGTAACTGTTTCCGGTCAGTTTGATGATGTAATCAAACGTGTAACCGAAGAATTATCAAAAGAAGGTTTTGGTGTGCTGACTGAGATCGATGTCAAAGCCACACTGAAAAAGAAACTCGATATTGACAAACGTCCCTATACGATTTTAGGTGCATGTAATCCTGTATTGGCCAATCAGGCCATTGATGCTGAACCCGATATCGGTTTGCTGTTGCCATGTAATGTACTGGTACGCGAAGAAGAAGACGGCAGTATCAATGTCGGTTTCATGGACCCCAATGCAGTACTGAGTCTGGTAAACAAACCGGAAGTAGAAGGTCTGGCCAGTCAGGTAAGAGAGAAATTGCAACGAGTGAAGGATGCAATGGCAGATTAGTATTAATACCCCGTCAGTTTGTTGCTACGGGGTTATTTATTTTTATAGTAACTAAGCTGCGTTATCATAAAGAATCAGTTTGATGGTTTCTTCAAACTGTTGTTCTGCTTCCTGCAATGTAGATTCCAGTATATTTGGATTTAAACCCGCCAGATCCCAGAGAGCCTGATCTTTTGGCATATCACCATTGATCACACCGCCTTTGCCGAGTTCAACGACTTTGGCTATTTGATCGGCCAGACAAATGATGGCGGTTTCAGCTTGATGTGATTCGGCTGTTTGCGGTGTGTGGTGATTCTGTAATGTTTGTTGTAATAAATCAGGTAATTTCCACATGCGCGCCAGTTCGCCACCAAGTTCTGCGTGGTTGAATCCGAGTACATCGCGTTCGGCATTACATAAATCAATGTTATTGAATTTTTTGCGCGCGATGGTTTCACGTCCCAGTTCCGGTACGCGAGTATAAATAACCAGTTTGCCAATATCATGAAGTAAGCCAGATACAAACAGGGATTCAATGTCTTCATCGTGACGTTTGGATGCCAGGATATGTGCAATCAATGCGCACGCTATACTGTGTTTCCAGAAGTCATCCATATTCAGCAGGTCAGCCGGGATGGTATCAAACTTTTTGATAACACTGGTCGCCAGTATCAGGTCGCGTAGTTCGGAAGTACCAATAATGGTAATGGCGCGAGACACAGTATCTATCTTGGATGGAAAACCATAAAAAGCACTATTGACGATTTTTAGCAGGCGTATGGTTAAGCCCGGATCTTCACTAATGAGGTGGCCAATGTCGGCGGCTGAGCTTTTGGGATCGTTAAGGATTTCGTTAATACGTGTAAAAATTTCTGGCAGTGAAGCCAGTCTTACATCCCCTGTTAATAATTCTTGTGGTGTAAGATTCATTGGTTTGCTCTTGCTGTGAAAATAGGTGATGTCCATCGGCTGAATCCTCTGTCCATACTGGCAAAAGCAGTCACATGCTTCTTATTGTTTTTATCCAGCATGACTGTTAACCGCCCACCAGTTAATCTGTCATTTTCAGAGTGCCCGAACCACAATAACGGTACACGCGAAAATCCAGTATAACTAAATTTGATGGACGGATAAAACCCACATGAGATTTGATTGCAACCCATTGTTTTTATTCAATATAATTTGAAAACCTTTCTTTATCTATGTATTTGTCGGAACATTGGCAAGGTCTTTGTAGTATTTTTTTACCCTAAATTAGAGTACTTGTAATTTGTTGTTGAGGCTCCTATGTTGAGTCTGTTCTTTCCATATATAAAGGCACTTCATTCCATGGCTCAACCTGCAATACATCGACTTTCTGTTTCCGGTATGAGTTGTGCCGGTTGTGTGAAGGCAGTGGAGGATGCGCTGACGGCGGTTCCGGGTGTTATGGAAGCGGCCGTCAATTTTGCGGAACACACGGCGGATGTCATCGGTGATGTCAGCGACGATGATCTGATCAAGGCAGTCGTTGCGGGTGGTTATGGTGCGGCCGTGATGCAAGGCAAGGAAGATGAGGTACAGAAAGAAGCCGAGGAGATGGCGTATTACCGACGCTTGTTATTAAAGGCGGCGGTAGCGGGTGTCATCGGGATCCCGTTGTTTGTGACCGGTATTGCCTTTGGTATGCCGCCGCTGGTTGAGAACCAGATGTTCTGGTTATTTATTGGTGCCGCCTCTTTGTTTGCACTGGTATTTTCCGGAGGTCATTTTTTTACCGGTGCGTGGAAATCCTTTTTTGCGCACAACGCCAATATGGACACATTGATTGCGCTCGGTACCGGCAGTGCATGGTTGTATTCCATGGTCATCACATTGCAACCGGGACTGGTTCCAGTTGAAGCCCAGCATGTCTATTTTGAAGCTGCCGTGATTATTATCGCATTGATCAATTTTGGTTCTGCACTGGAAATGCGCGCCCGTGGAAAAACATCAGAAGCCATTAAACGCTTGATTGGTCTGCAACCCAGAACTGCGCGTGTGGTACGTAATGGTCAGGACATGGATGTGGCGATTGAAGATGTTGGTCTGGATGAAACTCTGCGTGTGCGACCCGGTGAAAAGATTGCGGTTGATGGTGTGATTGTTGATGGCCATTCCAGTATTGATGAATCCATGTTGACCGGCGAACCCATGCCGGTAAATAAACAAAAGGGTGATGATGTGGCGGCGGGCACAATTAATGCACAAGGCACCTTTTTGTTTCAGGCAACACGTATAGGTAAAGATACGGCATTGGCACGCATTATCGAAATGGTGCGCAAGGCACAGAATACCAAGCCTGCGATTGGTCGCCTGGTTGATAAAGTCGCGTCTATTTTTGTTCCTGTTGTATTGATTATTGCTGTGATGACGGCGATGGTCTGGTTTAATTTTGGGCCAGAACCACGCGTCAGTTTTACCATGGTTGCAACTATGACCGTGCTGATTATTGCCTGTCCGTGCGCATTGGGGTTGGCAACACCAATTTCAATTATGGTGGGTGTCGGCAAGGCGGCGGAATACGGCGTATTAATCAGGAATGGTGATGCATTACAAACTGCAGGACGTATCACGACGATTGTGCTGGATAAAACGGGCACAGTGACAGAAGGAAAACCCACCGTAACGGCATTGGTCACAAACAATATTGATGAAGACGAATTATTGAAAACAGCTGCCAGTATTGAAACTGGATCTGAACACCCTTTGGCACAGGCGATTATCTCTGCGGCACAAACAAAACAGCTTGCGTTATATGACGTTGAAAACTTTCAGGCTGTTGCTGGCAAAGGTGTACAGGCAAGTGTGAATGGACAATCTGTATTATTTGGTAATGACAAATTGATGCAAGCCAACCAGATTAATTTGGGTAATATGGAACGGCGTGCAAAACAACTGGCGATGGATGCGCAAACTCCGATGTATCTGGCCATCGATAATCGGATGGCAGGCATTGTGGCGGTATCTGATCCGGTGAAAGAAGATTCAAAAACAGCTATTGATCGTTTTCATAAACTGGGTTTAAAAGTAGTCATGCTGACAGGTGACAATGAAGCCAC
>DAOVJZ010000212.1 GCA_030632035.1 Granulosicoccaceae bacterium
AACAGGATGCATTTGTTTGAAACAAGACGTACACGATGATGTTGGGGTGAATACTGTTCCAGTATGGTACTTTCAGTAATTAGCTCACTGACATTGGATAGATTTTTATAATTTGTCAGTATTGCCAGTACCCCTGGTTGGGGTGCGTCAATCAGGATTTCGGCAATCAGTGAATAACGATCTGCTTCTTCATCATGCGTGATTTCACTTTTGAGTATGTTGGCCGCCCAGAGTGAAAAGGGCAGCCAGCATAGCAGCATTAAGAAGGTACGCATAAATACTATCTAAACAATCCTTCCAGCAGTTTTTTCTTTAGATCATTTTTCAGTTGTTCCTTTGGGTCAACAGTTTGTTGTGCAGGCTCGGTAGTTTGCGCAGGCTGTTTTGATTTAATTAATTTTTCAAACAATTTTTCTTTAATCTTGCTTTCTACTTCTTCTTTAATCAAATCTTCCAGACTGTACTTGAAGCAGTCAGTATTAATAGCCTTTAATGAACAGTTAATCGCTACAGGAATGGATTTACCCCTGATCTTGTCCAGCTCAGAAGACTTGAATCCTTCCATCTGGAAATCCTTTGCGAGTACGGCCTTGGCCTTGTAATTGATCCATTCCTTGACCAGATCGATTTTTCCAGCACCGGTTATTTTTAATACCGGTGAATCCAGTAACAGATCATTGTTAGTGCCCACACCATTGGTAAATTTCATACTCCCGGTCAGAGATGAAAAGGCGGTTTCATTTGATGAGCTTGATGAATCAGGCGTAACGCCGCGCAATAAAGCCAGTGTATTCATAATCTCCCTGACATTATCCACGCCTTTTAGCTTGCCATCCTTGAATGCAAAGGAAGCATTGCCATTCAGGTTTTTACGAATGGCATCGGCTGTTTTTCCCTGCGCAACCAGCTTTAATCTGAAGCTGGTTATGCCGGTCAATGTATCCTTGCCACTGAAGTCTTTTAATAACTTGCCAGCGTGTACATCAGTCAATTTTTCATCCATGGAGATTATGGGAATATTTTTACGGGCATCAATACGGATATTTCCGTTATAAGTACCGTCATACATTTTGGCGCTGAGTGGGTGCAGGGCAATCCGGCCATTGTTGGCCTTGAGTTCAATATTGATATCCTGTGAGCGTATACCGGAGGCTTTCATTTCCTTGATGAGCAGTTTTCCATTGGCATTCAGTTTGCGTAATGTTTCAACCGGCAACTGGGTAGCGCCTGCAGCAGCTGTATGCACGGGTGACACAGCGGCCTTTTTGGCTACTGCATCGTTTGATTGCATATAGCGATCAATATCAACGGTATCGATAATCAGATTGAAATTGTAGCTTGGTTTATCAAAACGTTTCATAGCAAGTGAACCAGCAATGGTGGTGTCATCCAGTTTCAGCTTCATATTTTTAAATTGCACAACCTGACTGGCCAGATCCGTGCTCAAGTTGCCAAACAGCTTTAAAGCCATCGCATGGTTGGGAATATCTTTGCCTGAAACATTGGCAATCAGTTGCATATCATTAAAGGTGTGTATTTGACTGGCGAGATCGATCGCCATTTTACCGAGCAGGGTAAAGCTGCCTTTCATGGCTGGTTGAGTACTTTCAATATCAAATGAAATATCAACATCCACTGGCATGCCAAACGAAAGTTCACCCGTGTTGATATTCAGGTGATCAATGCTTTGACGTGTATTGGTTGAACGATCATCCCAGACGATATGGGCATTACGAATATCCAGACCACCAATGGCGAGTGCGGCCAATGCACCCGCACCGACTGATTCATCTTCCGCTTTTTGTTTCTTTTTTTGTTCCTTGCCGGGCTTGGCCAGATCAGCCCAGTTGGTACGGCCATATTTATCTTTCATTAACTGCAATTCCAGCCCTTGCAGCACAACAGTTTCCATTTCCACTTCTTTGCGTAATAGCGGGAGTAGTTTAATTTTGACATCGGCCTTGCTCACTTTTAAAAACGGTTTGTCACCAAAGCCCTTGGCATTACTCAGTTGGACTGCACCGAGCTCCACACCTAACCATGGAAAAACAGAAAGCCCGATGTCATCTTGGATGATCAAATCCCGGCCAGTATTTTCCTTTACGGCTTCAGTAATTTCCTGTTTGAAATCATTGGGGTCGACAAATATAGGCAAGGCAATGGCGGCGGCAATCACAATCACAACAACCAGTCCCACCAAAATGCCCAGAATTTTTATAATACTTTTCATGAATTATCCTTGTTATACATTAGCCGTGGAGCGGGTGATGGGAATCGAACCCACGTTTGAAGCTTGGGAAGCTCCAGTTCTACCATTGAACTACACCCGCGTATCCGATAATTGTAAGTGTTCTGTGTGAATTACTCCAAGCGGGATTTGACCTGATACCCTGTCAGCCGGTAGGCTTTAACTATGGATATTATGATTAATGGCAAAACCCGCGATGTGCCGGATTCTTGTACAGTTTCTCACCTAATCAATGAGTTGGGGCTGGCTGACAAGCGTCTGGCAATTGAGGTCAATATGGAGATAGTTCCGCGCAGTACCTTTGAACAGCACCGGCTCCTGTCGGGTGATAAAGTCGAGATCGTGGGTGCCATTGGCGGCGGCTGATCCCGCCTGCCAGTTTCAGTTATAATACCCTCTGTTTTTCCCTTCCATGTACAGGATTTGAACTATGTCGACACCACAACCCCAATTTACTTCCACTGATTCTAATGACTCCTTTGTGATTGCCGGTAAGGTTTATCAGTCACGATTACTGGTTGGCTCGGGCAAATACAAGGATCTGGAACAAACCCGTCTGGCAACCGAGGCCAGTGGCGCTGAAATTATTACAGTCGCTATTCGTCGTACCAATATTGGCCAGAATCCGGATGAACCGAATTTGCTGGATGTGGTTTCGCCAGATAAATACACCTACTTACCCAATACTGCGGGTTGTTATACCGCTGATGAAGCAGTGCGTACTTGTCGTTTAGCACGCGAACTACTGGATGGACATGATCTGGTTAAACTGGAAGTGCTGGGTGATGAAAAGACCTTGTTTCCGGATATTGTTCAAACACTGGAAGCAGCAGAAAAACTGATCAAAGAAGATTTTAAAGTCATGGTTTATACCAATGATGACCCTATTATCGCCAAGCGTCTGGAAGAGATGGGCTGTGTGGCAGTCATGCCATTGGCCGCACCGATTGGTTCCGGTCTGGGTATTCGTAATCCTTACAATATTTTGACCATTGTTGAAAATGCCAATGTACCCATTCTGGTTGATGCCGGTGTGGGTACCGCATCAGATGCAGCATTGGCGATGGAACTGGGTTGTGATGGTATTTTGATGAATACTGCGATTGCCGGTGCAAAAGATCCTGTACTTATGGCTTCTGCCATGAAGAAGGGTGTTGAGGCTGGACGCGA
>DAOVJZ010000049.1 GCA_030632035.1 Granulosicoccaceae bacterium
CACGACGCAACCGCTTGTCATCCAGATCAAACCCCAACGGCTCTATCAAATGCAACGACATGCCGGTATTGGCACACAAACGTATAATATTTCCCGTATTGGGCGGGATTTCCGGTTCAAATAATACGATATGGAACATATAGGTTTCCGGTATTTTTCAGTTCTTGCTGACAGCTAAATCAAAAAAGACAATAATACAGTTAACCGGAAACAGGAACACTTGTTTGACTTCAAATAACAACAATTCTCTTGCTATCAAATTTTGTGGACTTGAGCTCTCAAACCCGCTGGTTTTGCTATCCGGCTGTGTTGGTTTTGGTGAAGAATACACACGCATAGAAGGATTTTCCAACCGTGATGTGGGTGCCATATGCCTGAAAGGTACCACGCTTGAAGCCCGAACGGGGAATCAGCCACACCGGGTATATGAAACGCCGATGGGAATGCTGAATTCCATCGGCCTGCAAAATCCAGGGGCAAAACAGGTTATTAATAATATTCTCCCGACACTCGATTTCTCAGAAACCCGTTTTATTGCCAATGTCTCCGGCTCCACAATTGAAGAATATACTGAAGTTACACGATTATTTGATGACTCACCCATTGATGCCATCGAGATCAATATTTCCTGTCCGAACGTAAAAGAAGGCGGTGTTGTCTTCGGGAATGATCCCGATATGTCGGCACGCGTGGTTGCTGCCTGTCGCTCGGTAACCAGGAAACCGCTTATTGCCAAGCTTTCACCTAACCAGACCAGCATTGCGGATAATGCACAAAAATGTATTGATGCTGGTGCTGATGCATTTGCCGTTATCAATACACTCATGGGTATGGCAATTGATATTGAAAAACGCCAACCGGTATTGGGAAATAATCAGGGCGGGCTTTCCGGTCCTGCCATTAAACCAGTTGCACTGCTCAAGGTGCATCAGGTTTATCAAGTCTGCAAACAACACAATATTCCAATTATTGGCCAGGGCGGCATCACTAATGCTCAAGATATACTGGAATTCATGATTGCGGGTGCCTCTGCAGTTGGCATTGGAACGGCTCTTTTCTATGACCCTCTTGTTTGTCAGAAAATTAATCAGGATTTGCAGGATTATCTGCAAAAACACGATATTGGCAATATTTCAGAATTAACCGGCACCCTGCAGCCATTTAGCTGACCCAAACACCCCAATTTGATAGATATCTCACTGATTTACACTAATATTTTATCCATAGCCGTCCGATAAACACCATATTCGGACTCCTTATATATTGTCCTGTCTTTTCAACACTACAGGGAACTCTGGCAAAACATGGCTGTAAGAAAAAAAATCCGTATTGGCGATTTGCTGGTCGAACACAAGATCATATCTGAACAGCAGCTCATGGCTGCACTGGGTGATCAAAAAAAGACTGGTCGCAAACTCGGACAGGTATTGATTGAAAACAACTATGTTGAGGAAACCAAATTCCTGGATTTTCTTTCGCGTCAGTTACAAATCCCCTACATTGATCTGAAACACTTCAAATTTGATAAGCAGACTATTCAAACCATCCCGGAAACACTAGCACGACGTTTTCGTGCATTGGTATTAAACAACAAAGGCGATGACATCCTGATCGGGATGTCTGATCCAACAGATATCTTTGCCTATGATGATTTGGCCAAACGCCTTAAAAAACCCTTACGTCTTGCCATTGTTCGTGAGACTGATTTGCTACAAACCATTGATAATGTCTATCGTAAAACAGATGAAATTTCATCCCTTGCTGAAGAACTGAGTGAAGAACTTTCTGAAAATGACTTTGATTTAGCCCAGCTTGCCCAGACAGAAAATATCACCGATGCACCTATTGTGCGTCTGCTACAATCCTTGTTTGAGGATGCCGTACAGGTTCATGCATCAGATATTCATATTGAACCAGATGAAACTGTTTTACGTATTAGACAACGTGTTGATGGTGTCCTGCAAGAACAGGTCATGAAAGAAAAACACATTACCAATGCATTGGTGTCACGTTTAAAGCTGATGTCCGGATTGGACATTTCTGAAAAACGATTACCACAAGATGGCCGTTTTAATATTCGTGTCAAGAATAAAAGTATTGATGTCCGTGTCTCTACCATGCCGGTTCAATATGGTGAATCAGTTGTAATGCGTTTACTTGATCAATCAGGCGATACGCTAAATCTCAAATACCTTGGTATGCCAGCTGATCTGTTAAAACGATTTCATACTTTCATTCACCGGCCACATGGTATGGTTCTGGTGACCGGGCCAACAGGTAGCGGTAAAACCACAACACTGTACGCAATATTAAGTGAGCTTAATAACCCTGAAACAAAAATTATCACTGTTGAAGATCCGGTTGAGTACCGCTTGCCGCGTATCAATCAGGTACAGGTAAATTCACGTATTGGCTTATCCTTTGCCAATGTCTTGCGTTCTGCGCTACGACAAGACCCTGATGTCGTGCTCATTGGTGAAATGCGTGATCAGGAAACTGCTAAAATCGGTTTACGTGCGGCCATGACCGGACACTTTGTACTCTCTACATTACATACCAATGATGCGGTGAGTACCGCTAACCGTCTTATTGATATGGGCGCTGAAGGGTATCTGGTGGCGGCGGCATTACAGGCCGTATTGGCTCAACGCCTGGTCAGAAAAATATGCACCAGTTGTACAGAAGCCTATGCCCCTAACCCGAATGAAACAGCCTGGCTGCGCGCATTCAATGCAGACAACCTTGTAAACTCAGAATTCAAGCATGGAATAGGCTGTCCACACTGCAACAATACGGGTTATCACGGGCGAATTGGCATCTATGAATTACTGGAAATTGACGAAATGCTAGCCGACGCACTTAGACGCAATGATACCGGTGATTTTTCACGTTATGCTGAACAGCAAGCAGGCTTTAAAACACTGGCTCAAAATGCACTGGAATATGCTGTACAAGGTATCACAACCCTTGAAGAGGTCATACGCATTGCCGGTGAGCTGGAAAATGTTACTGACACTGAAGAAATACAGATAGCAGAAGAAAAACCTGCTGACAATGATCCACAAGCACCCATAAGACACTAATTATGCCTCTATTCCATTATAAAGGTCGAGCTCACCGTGGTGATTCCATCGAAGGCGTTATTGAGGCATCAACAGCTGATGATGTTGCCGATCAACTATTTAGTAGTGGTATCACCCCTATCGATATTACTGAAAAAATTGAACAAGTTGATGTGCTGGCTGAACTAAAAGACAGGCTGGTACGCAAACCCGGTCTTCCCGATCTGATTTTATTTAGTCGCCAAATGTACACCCTGACTCGGGCAGGTGTGCCGTTATCACGCGCAATTACCGGGTTGGCTAAATCAAATGATAATCCAATTATAGCAAAGACATTGATGGATATTGTTGTGGCACTGGAATCTGGTCGTACATTATCAAATGCACTTAACCAACATCCAAAACTATTTTCACATCTTTTTGTCAACATGGTGCAAGTAGGTGAAAATACCGGTCGACTGGAGGAATCTTTTTTACAGCTTTCCAATTATCTCGAACTGGAAAAAGATACCCGCGACCGTATTAAAACCGCTCTACGTTATCCTGCATTTGTGATCATTGCTATTACTGCTGCGATGTTTATTATCAACATGTTTGTTATCCCGGCATTTGCAAAAGTGTTTAACAGTTTTAATGCTGAACTTCCCTGGGCAACAAAACTGTTGATGGGCACCTCTCAATTTACCATATCCTACTGGCCATATATACTGGCTGTTCTGATTGCAACTATTTTTGGCATCAGAAACTATGTAAAAACAGACAATGGTAAATACCAGTGGGATAAATATAAATTAAAAATACCTGCAACTGGTCCAATCATAAAAAAAGCAACCCTTGGCCGATTTGCTCGTGCATTTGCAATTTCAACTAAAGCAGGGGTACCTGTTGTACAGGGTCTCACTGTGGTATCACGTGCCGTTGATAATTCTTATGTTGAAGAAAATATCCAGCAAATCAGAAACGGTATTGAACGTGGCGAAACACTCACGCGCACTGCCACTTCAACCGGCATGTTTACTCCTCTGGTTTTACAAATGCTTGCTGTGGGAGAAGAAACCGGTGCCATTGATGAACTCATGGATGAAGTGGCTGATTTCTATGAGCGTGAAGTCGAGCTGGAGCTAAAAAATCTAAGTTCTGCTATTGAACCCATTTTGATTGTCGCCATTGGTGTTATGGTCTTTATTCTAGCGCTAGGCGTATTCCTGCCCATGTGGGATCTGGCCGCTGCCGCCCGCGGTGGATAATCAAATATAGAACTCATGCCAACCATTTCACGTGATTCAAATATAGAGCCCACCATTATCGTTGTCGTTGTTGTATGCCTGATTATTTTTGCCCTTATCAAATTATTGCCCCTCACGGCACAAGCTGAACAAGCCTATTTTGAAAACACACTGGCCCAATTAAATCAGATCATCAACTTCACAACCGCCAATCAAATCATGCGGGGTCACATGAGTAATATTGAGAAACTGGACAATGGTAATCCATTCAGCCTGATCAAGGACAAAGACCTACCGGGAAATTACATCGGTGAAATCGACAATCCGATACTGGAAAATATCAAGGGATACCAGTGGTATTTTAACAAGACTGACCATACCCTTGTGTACCATGTTGGAAATAAGAAATATTTTTTATCCTCAAAGTCAGGATCTTCCCAAATAAAGTTCAAGTTAAATCTCAAGTTTGCCGATAAAAATGAAAATGGCATATTTAATAAAGGAATAGATGAAATTAAGGGATTATTACTGGTGCCACAAAATGATTATATCTGGCTGGAAAAACCGGCCTAAAACTTGAAATATTTAACTGTAACCCATTGTTTTTAATAAGGATATGGGTAAATAAGGAGAAGGGCTATGAAAAAAAATCAACAAGGCTTTACATTAATCGAACTCATCATTGTGATTGTTATTTTAGGCTTACTGGCGGCAACCGCCCTACCGCGTTTTTCGAATCTTACCGGTGAAGCCAGAACAGCCGCCCTTGCCGGCGTTACTGGAGGATTTCGTTCTGCACTCATGATTACACATGCCCAATGGCTTGCCACGGGTGAATCAAGCCCTATTACCATGCAGGATGGCACTCAAGTAGCAATGAATGTTAGCGGATGGCCTGATGAGAGTAATCCTACGGATACATACAACGCTATTATGAGCCAAAGCTTTACAGAACTTGGTAGTGACTGGACACTGGATACTGTAGGTGGCTACCGCTATCTTCTAGGTGGTACAGGTGGTGGCAACTTTGTATATGACGTTAATGATGGTAGTGTTACCTGTACTGGTTGCTGATTATAATAAAGCATATAAACTTTAAAGGGGTGTCAGGTGACACCCCTTTTTTTATGATTTTTTTTTGGAGCCATGGATAAAAAAACACAACCTGCCATTCTTTTCGTCATATTGCTTGTCTGCAGTCTGTCATTCTCACTCATTTATAACAGTACATTAGGAGAAAACATTCTTTTTTTATCTTTAGCCGTTAGTGTCATTTTGCTGGCCTTTTTATTTCAATTGAATACAGCTTGCATCATTATTGTTCCAAAGACGCCATTATTTTATTTGTTGGTAGTATTTATTTGCTGGCTAGCACTGTCCCGTCTCTGGAGTATTTCACCCTTTACCAGTGATCTTGCCTTCTGGTCAGTTTCTGCTTTCGGAATTATGTACTTATTAACAATCTTTGTCCTAAGAGAACCTGTTTTTACAAAAATTATTCCGGCTTTATTTTCAATCATCGCATTGATCTGTCTTTTTGGTCTCTTGCAATTTTTTACAGAAGGCATAAAACCTCATTCATTCTTCTTGAATCCCAACACACATGCTGCGCTGGTTAATATGTTGGCTCTGCCATGCATGGTCTTTATGCTGGTTCTCTTTTCACAAAATAAATCTTATTCAAAATGGGCAGGTATGCTGTTTATTGGTTTTATACTCTTTTATTCTATTGCCATTTCTCAAAGCCGTGGAGTAATACTGGCTTTCAGTATTTCATTTGTATTTGTTTTTTTTACATTACAAAACCATACCTCTCGTATAGCAAAACTTGTCACTGTTCTAACTATTGTGGTCTCATTTTTTATTGCAAATATATATACAGATAGTGGTGTTAGCCATCGAATTGAAACGCTGTCAGATCCAACCAGTGCCGGCAGTGATCGTTTAGTAATCTGGCAGGCAGGTCTGGAAATGTTAAAGGACAAACCTTTGCTGGGCACGGGTATTGGTACATTTTGGCTTGTTTATCCAAAATATCGCTCTGACAGTGATGACTCGGGTGGATTTCATGCGCATAATGATTATCTGCAACTGGCTATCGAAGCTGGACTACCCGGAGCTTTTCTATTTGTACTAATAATTATTTCATTGGGCCATATGGTATGGAAATTATTAAAGTGCAATTTACTATTGCCAAAACATCGTTATGAGCTAGTCGCTTTTTTTGGTGCCCTGATAACCCTGTTTTTGCATAGCCTTTTTACATTCAATTTTTATGTTCTCCCCATTATGCTGATGGCTGGCCTTTATTTAGGACGTATACAGGTTATTTACACTCAAACTTTTCCTCAAGAGTCTATCAATTTTGATATCAGCAAATTATCAAGGCCGGGGTTTTTCAGGTTAATGATTGCCGCCGTTTTTCTTATTCTTGTTACTCAAATTATGCTGCATGGTATTGCTGCATGGTACAACGAAAAAGGCAAGCAAGCCGCAAGGACCGGGGATCTGGAAGATGCAGAAGAGCTACTCAGAGTTTCTTTACGGCTTTCACCCGAATCGGATACCTCTCTTTTTTCTTTAGCCGATCTATATCGTCAAGTTGCATCTATTAAAGGTGTAAGTCCAGAAGATAAAAAATCATTTTATCAGCAAGCATTGGAGTTGCTTGAACGTGCGCGTATAGCCAATCGAGTACGGCCAGAGACATATCTGCTGCTTGGTAAGCTTTATTTACAAAACCCGGAGTTTGATGCCGACAATTATGAAAAAGCACAGAAAAATTTCAATCAGGCTCTTTTTTATAACCCCAGGTTTCATCAGGCACGTGTACAACTGGCACTGCTCCTGAAAAATAGAGATATGGCTGAAGCAAAACGAATACTTGAGGAAGGACTGAAATATAATTATCCACGTTCTGGCAAGTTACTGGATTATTACAGTCTGATGGCAAAAATGTATCTCGAAATGGGAGAAATTGAACCTGGTATGGAAATGGCATTAGAAGTAGATACTATACTTGAATCACTAAAGCGTCCGGCAATATTTTCTGAAAACATGAAAAAATCCTATAAGTTAAAATGACCTTTGTAAAAAAAACTGGCTTTACCATTATTGAGCTTGTCATTGTTATTGTCATTATTGGCGTTGTGTCTGCTGTCACTGCACCCCGGTTTTTTAAACTTCAGAACTTTGAAGAGCGTGGCTATTATGACGAAGTCATTGCTGCTATTCGCTATGCACACAAGGCTGCCATGGCAACAGGCTGTAATTACAGCGTAAGTGTCAATTCGTCCGGTTATGAAATAAGAAAACACAGTAGTTGCAGTAGCGGAACATTTAGTTCAATTATGAACCCGGCGACAGGGGATCCTTCCGGCTATACCGAAAACACTCCCTCTGGGCTTGGCATTACCGGTAGTCTCAGCTTTTATTACGACAACCATGGACAACCTTATAATCTTGCTGGTACAAAGATTGGCTCTGTAAATTCAATCACCATTGGCAGTAGAACTCTACAAGTAGAGCCTTATACCGGATTTATTCATAACTGACATGAAAATAATAAAAACACAATGTGGATTTTCACTTATCGAACTGGTCATTTCCATAGTGATTATTTCGGTAGCACTTACTGGCGTGCTTATAACCATGGATCGTACAGTAGTCGCCAGCGCGGACCCTATGATTCGCACACAAGTAACCTCTATTGCTCAGAGTTATCTGGAAGAAATTATGTTGCGTGAGTATCAGGATCCAGATGGTAGTGAGGTTGGCGAGGATCGTTCCAATTATGATGATGTGGACGATTATCATAATCTTGCTAATAATGGCTGTTTAACAACGACAGCCTCTTGCCCATTGGGAAGTTGTGCATGCGATCAAAATGGTACTCCTGTTGAACAGCTCAAGGGCTATACCATACAGGTAACCATTACTGCTGATAATATGAATTTTGCCACACTAACCCCGGTTACTGCACAACGTATTGATGTTACCGTCACCCATACCAGCGGTATTACCACAACCCTGACTTCTTACCGCGCTAATATCTAGCACCATGACTAAAAAAAATTACAACGGTTTTACCCTTATCGAAATGATTATCACTATTGTGATAGGTGGAATCATCGCTGGCATGATTGCACAATTTATTACTCGACCCATTGAGGGTTATATTGCACAAAGCCGGCGTGCTGAATTAGTTGATATTGCTGAAACAGCCTTGAACCATATTACACGTGATGTTCGTCAGGCCTTACCTAACAGCATCCGTATTGCATGCTCTAACCAGTGTCTTGAAATTTTACATACAATTGATGGCGGACGTTACCGCGCCAAACCACCAGGGAATAAACTGAAATTTATCGGTTTTGATAATCTTTTTGATTCACTGGGACCACTATCTAATCGTACGTTAATTATAAATAATATTGCATCCACAGTTAATACTTGCTTCAGCGCAAGCCCACACAGGTGGTGTGTTTCTGTTTTTAACACAGGGAAACCGACTGCTGATGCATATAATGCGGATAATATGGTGACCATCACATCCTTGGCAACGGCTACAGATGGTATCTCGGATCTTATTGGTTTTGATAATACAGAATTCAGTTCAGGCAATAACTTCCCTTATTCATCACCAAACCAGCGTTTTTATGTGGTTGATACACCTGTTTCCTATATTTGTACGTCTGGTGCAATTACCCGTTATCACGATTATACCATTACGGCTTTGCAACCAACCATCACACCGGGCACAACAAAAGGAATCCTTGCCAACAAGGTAACAAACTGTAGCTTTAAATATCAATCAGATACAGCAACTCGCGGTGGATTACTCACTACAAGTATTACAGTTACAGATTTAGGAGAATCCATCACTCTGTTACAACAAGTACATATAGTAAAC